>JALZJW010000204.1 GCA_030859565.1 Pseudomonadota bacterium | reverse complement strand
AGTATGGCAAACGGGGCGAACATGGCCCCCTGAACGATGAAAAATGGGCCTCACGGCCGCGTTTCCGTCTGAAATCGATTCGTATGCACGCCGCGCAACCATTTTCGATTACTTGTTCAGAGCTTCCCTAAAGGGATAAGTGATCTACCATTATCTACCATCGTATTTGCAGGTGACATGTATCCTTCCCAAAGGTTAGCATAGTCGTGGACGTGGCTCTTGGGGTCAGTGGCTGGGATTCTGGCTCACTGGACTTGAAATGCCGTCTCTGTCCCCTGCATCATCCGATGGGTCGTTCGGCAAAGCCAGGGGATTACCGATGAGCCGGAATTGAGCAAGCAGATCGCCGTGGAGTTCCTCGACGGCGCAGGGTAACTACCCCACGAGCGCCTGTCGCGGCAAGAATTCCGGATCATGCTGCGCATCGCCACGGGTGCCGCGCTCACCGCCATAGCCGAGGAGTCGGCGCTCGGCCCCAAGACCGTGAGCACCTACCGCAGTCGGATTCTGCAAAAGATGGGTCTCAAGACCAACGCCGATCTGGTGCAGTACTGCACTCGCCATACGCTCATCAAGTAGTCATCTATCGCGGTCCCGCCCTGGCGTGGCCCCGCCGTGTCAGGTGCCTTACGCAAGCTGTAACGCAGCCACCCTGGGGCCCAGGCTGGCGCCATGCGTCGCTGTAGGCGTACTGAATCCTCCGATCCCCAACCGTCGAGGTTCAACGTCGGCGCCGGTCCGCGCTAGCGTATGTAAGGCATCCCTGATAAGTGACGCAGGTATCCCTGACAGACGGGGTCCCGCGCCTGTATTAGCATTCTCGTCAGGTAAGGATCAGAGGACGGCCGGAGCTGCCGGTAGCATGCTGCTAGAGAATGACAAGCTTCCCATGCAAGAGGGTCGCATGGCGTTCGCCGTTCGACCGCTTGCTCGGGCATACAATCTGGCCGTGCTCGCGTGGCTGCTGCTGCTCCTGCTGCTTTGGGCGGCGGGACTCTTATGGCTGGAGCGAAGCGGGCGGTTGCCGGCGCCACCCATCACCGCGACGGATTGTATCGACGAGAAATTTAAATTCCTGCACAAGACCGATCTTTCGAAGATCACGTTGCTTGCAGTTGGCTCATCAGTGACGGCCCACAGCTTAGATGCGGGGGCACTCCGTCGGCATTACGGGCCAGCTGTCAAGCCGATAAATGCCGCGCCATGCTTTCTCCGCACCAATCAGATTGCGGTCTTAACCAAGTTTTACCTGGCGCATATGCCCCAAGTAAACACCGTGCTGAGCGTTCTCGCCATGCGGGACTTCTCCGATTGCGCTTCTAACCCGACGGAATTCTTTAGTGCCAACGAGGCGGCTGCGTATATCTTCGAGCGGCGTAGCCTTTGGTATCTCTATTTTAAGAACTTTCGACCGGCGCCGTTTCTCCGGTTCGTGCTCGATCCGCCCAACATCCTTGAGAACATGGACCAGTACGGTTGGTCACCCCTCGAGCTGGAGCCCGACCCTCGTGAGGATGTCATTGTGGATGAGACCTGCTTCACGCACTTGCGAGAGCTGAGCCACACACTTGCGGCGCGTGGTATTAACTTTGTCGGCGTGCTGCTCCCACCCATGCCGGCCTGGTTGCACAAATATGACCCGCAGGGCGTGCGCGACCGGGCCTTCCGCGCCGCCGTGGCCAGCCATGTCCATCCCCAGCGCGCGGTCCTAATCGATGCCGCCCAGGGGCTTGAGCTGACCGATCAGGACTTCACTGATCCGGCCCATATCCACGCGGCTTCGGTCCCGACCTTCATGCGGTATCTGTTGCATGAGCTCGAAAAACGGAGGATGCAGCCCGCCCATCGTGTGGCGAGCAGACATGCTTTTTAACTCCTACGTCTTCCTCTTCGGCTTTTTGCCCGTCACCCTGGGAGTCTACTACCTGCTCGGCCGGCTGCCGTCCCCGCGGCCCGCCCTGACTTGGCTTACCAGCGCGTCGTTGTTCTTCTATGGCTGGTGGGATCCGCCCTATCTCATTCTGCTCGCCGCCAGCATGCTGTTCAACTTTAGCGTGGGAGTTCGCCTGACGCGCGCTGCGCGGCGGGCCGCGCCGCTGCGGCGGCCGCTGTTGGCATTTGGTATCGCCGGCAACCTGGCGCTGATCGGCTACTACAAGTACGCCGGTTTCTTCGCCGGTAGTCTGGAGGCTCTCTTTGGGTTCGACCTAGGCGAGCAGTCGGTGCTGCTGCCTCTGGCGATTTCCTTTTATACCTTTCAGCAGATTGCCTATCTGGTCGATGCGGCCAGGGGACAAGTAGAGGAATACAGCCTCATCGACTACTGCTTGTTCGTCGCTTTTTTTCCGCAGCTCATCGCCGGGCCAATCGTGCATCATCACGAGGTCATGCCGCAGTTCGCGCAGCGGGCTACGTTCCGCTTCAGCCATGACAACTTCGCGGTGGGTCTCACCTTTTTCACCATCGGGCTGTTCAAGAAGGTCGTTTGGGCCGACACGCTGGGGAGTTTTGCCTCGCCCGTATTTGCGGCAGCATCCGAGGGAGCGCCGATAAGCGCGCTTGAGGCCTGGACGGGTGTGCTCGCCTACACCCTGCAGCTCTATTTCGACTTCTCGGGCTATTCGGACATGGCCGTCGGATTAGCGCGTATGGTCGGTATCGAGCTGCCCTATAATTTCAATTCGCCCTACAAGGCGGTCAACATCATCGACTTCTGGCGCCGTTGGCACATGACTTTGTCGCGCTTTCTACGGGATTATCTCTACATCCCACTGGGAGGCAACCGATCCGGCCAGGGACGGCGCTACCTCAATCTGTTCCTCACCATGCTTCTCGGCGGACTCTGGCACGGCGCTGGTTGGACCTTCGTGTTCTGGGGCGCGCTCCACGGCCTGTTTTTGTTTGTTAATCATGCCTGGCATGCGGTGCGTGCCGCACTCGGCTTCCCGGTAGGTGGCGGGACGCGCTGGGGCCGTTGTCTAGCCCGCCTGCTCACCTTGCTGGCCGTCATCCTGGGCTGGGTGGTCTTCCGTGCGGAAACTATGGGCGCGGCCCTGAACCTGCTCTCAGCCATGGGAGGAAGCCATGGCCTCGTTGGCCTAGGCCCAGCGTCGGTCGAGCCAGCGGCCATCGCTCCGTTCGCAGGCTGGCCCGGGGGTAGCGAGATCGTGAAGCGCCTGCTGGCCGCTGACCGCCTGGTGTTTATAGCCGGCCTGTTTGCCGTGGCAGTGTTCGGGCCCAACTCGCAGGAATGGATCGATCGAGCTGGGCATCGTCAGCCGCTGGTCTGGCATCCCAATCTGCTTTGGGCGTCCGCTACGGCAGCGATGCTGCTGTTCTCGGTCACCCAGTTGTCCAGGGTTAGCGAATTTCTCTACTTCCAGTTCTAGATCCGGACCTGTAGCTGCCCTTCAAAGGATCTATCCTTTTTCTTATTTTTTAAGTCGCCCTCCGCCAAAGAGACAAAAAGGACCGTCCGTCCTAGCTCGGCTCCTGGGGAATTAACAACTGTTCAACCGACATGTCCCACCGATACGGGTGCGGTTGTTCCTTCGCACTCCTTAAATAAGTTACAGTAGGATTTTGGTTACCGATCAACAACGTAACGTTAAAGTCCTAAGGGGGAAAACAATGAGCATATTGCAAGAATTTAAAGCCTTTGCGGTGAGGGGCAACGTGGTTGACATGGCCGTCGGTATCATCATCGGCGCCGCCTTCGGAAAAATCGTGTCATCCTTCGTAGAGGATGTCATCATGCCTCCGATCGGTTTTCTTGTCGGGGGTGTCGACTTTGCCGATCTGGCGATTACGTTGCAGTCAGCCGCGGGGGAAGTCCCCGCAGTCACGTTGAACTATGGTAAATTTATCCAAACGTTATTCGATTTCACCATCGTCGCGTTTGCTATTTTCATTGCAATAAAAGCGATGAATGCCCTGAAAAAACAAAATGAAGCGCCTGCGGAGCCGCCGCCACCGTCGAACGAAGAGGTGCTGTTAACGGAAATTCGAGACCTGATGAGGGAGCGTAGGTAAACAGAAGATGTCATTAAAGGAGCCAGGCTCCGCTAACGGACCTTCATCTCGCCGGCGTCATCCATAGCACTACCGAAAGTCGTTTGCTAGACTCTAGGGGCATACTCTAACTACACGGCGGGAGGGGTCTATGCCGCAACGGAGAGATTTCCTCAAAGGCCTGGGCGGAGCCACTCTTGCGCTAGCGGGGGATGCGCTCATGCCTAGGGTCGCACGCGCGTTCGGGGGCGAACATGATGCGCTCGCCGCAGCGCCTCTTGAGGTTCTTCCCGGCAAAAGGACGCTTATCCGGCGCACCTACCGGCCGCCGAATTTCGAGACGCCAGTCCATCACTTTAATGAGGTCTTCACGCCGAATGACGCTTTTTTTGTCCGCTATCACCTCGCGAACATTCCGCGTATCGACAGCAAGTCGTGGCGGTTGCGTATCGAGGGCGATGCCGTCAAGAACGTCTCGGAGTTTAGTTTAGAAACCTTGCTGCGCGGCTTCGAGCACGTGGAGATCGCGGCCGTGAACCAGTGCGCGGGAAACCGCCGGGGCTTATTCGAGCCGCGCGCGCCGGGCGTCCAATGGGGTCACGGCGCCATGGGTAACGCGCGTTGGAGCGGTGTGCGCCTCGGAGACGTGCTGCGCCGCGTCGGGTTCAAGAACGGCGCCCTGGAAGTCGCCTTCGATGGCGCGGATGCGCCGCTCGTCGCTAAAACACCGGACTTTATCAAAAGCCTTCCGTTGTGGAAGGCGTTGGACGAGGATACCATCATCGCCTTCGAGATGAATGGGGAACCGCTACCACATTGGAACGGCTATCCGGCTCGCCTGGTGGTCCCCGGTTGGACGGCCACTTATTGGGTCAAGCATCTGGTGTCGATCAGAGTCGG
>JALZJW010000203.1 GCA_030859565.1 Pseudomonadota bacterium | reverse complement strand
GCTCCCGATCCCGCGAATGCCTGGGAGTTACGGAACGCCCTGATTCGCCGTCCCGGCGGCCAAGGCCTTCACGAAGGGCGACTACGAAGAGGCCTTGGCCGGGTACGGCAATGAGGATCTCTCGCACCTCATCGTCGAGATCAAGGGTTACCGGCGCGAGGATGCCAAGGAGTTGCGAGACCGGAGCTAGGCAACGCTCTTGATGAAAACCTTCGAGTTACGTTGATAGTTATACAGGTCCTGCCGCGCGACGGGCAGGTCCTCGATACGCGCTTGCGTAAAGCCGCGCTCGATAAACCAATGCGCGGTGTGCGTGGTCAGCACAAACAATGTTCGGAGACCGAGGCTCCTGGCGTTGTTCTCTAAATCGAGAAACAACTGGCTGCCGCGTCCCGCATCTTGGTAACTCGGGTGCACCGCAAGGCACGCGAGCTCGGCCACGCTTTCATGGGGATAAGGATACAGGGCTGCGCATCCGATGATGGCACCATCCCGCACCAGCACGGTGAAACGATCCATTTCCATTTCAAGCTTCTCTCTTGAACGCCGCACCAGCACCCCCTGGGCTTCGAGCGGCGCTATAAGCTCCAAGACGCCGCCGGCATCGTCGATGGTCGCCGGGCGCAGGTCATCGAAACGCGCCCCGCTCACCAGGGTCCCGATCCCGTCACGCTGGAACAACTCCAGCAGCAGCGCCCCATCGGTGGTTTGGTCAATCAAATGCGTCCGGCCGACGCCGTTGCGCGAGGCGCGGATGGCGCATTCGAGTTCCGAGAGATCGTCGCCCGCGCTTCCGCGCTCGATGAGAAACTGCTGGGCTTCTTTATCCGTGAGCTGACGCACCAGCGTCCCCGATCCATCCAGAACTCCGGGGGCGGCGAGCATGAAGATCAACTTGCTCGCACGCAGGCTGATCGCTACCGCCGTCGCGACCTCATCCGCATCAAGGTTAAACACCTCGCCGGTCGGGGAATAACCCACGGGCGGGATCACGACGATATCTCCCTGATTCAATTGGGCATGGATGGCTTCCGCATCGACTCGCCGCACCTCCCCGGTATAGCGCAAATCGGTTCCGTCGCGCACCCCCGAGGGCTTGGCCGTGATGAAATTTCCCGAGGCGACGCGGATGCTGGCGTTGGCCATGGGGGAATTGGGCAGCCCCAGCGACAACAGGGCTTCGATCTCGATGCGTATGGTGCCGGCGGCTTCTTTGACATAGGTGAGCGCTTGCTCATCGGTCACCCGCAGACCGTTGACATAATGAATATCCGCGCCCGCGCTTTTCAGACGCGCCTCGATCTGAGGCCGCGTGCCATACACCAAGACTTGCCGGATCCCCAGGCTATTGAGCAAGGCGATGTCATGTATCAGGCTCGGAAACCCGCGATCCAGCACCATCTCCCCGCCGAAACAGATTACGAAGGTGCGGCCGCGGTGATTATGGATATACGGCGATACGGCGCGAAACCAATCGACGAAATCTTGCGGGCCGGCCGGCATTGCTTTCAACCCCCGAGGCAATACTCGGCGATCAGCTCTTTGATAATCGACTGCATCGACAGCAAGCGCGCACTGTCCACATACTCGTCGGGCTGATGCGCCTGCGCGATGTCCGCCGGTCCGCAGACGGCGGTCTCTATGCCGAGCGCGTTCAGGAACGGCCCCTCGGTCGCGAAGCTGACCGTCCCCGCGCGCAAGCCGGTGAGCCGTTCGAGCGATCGCACGATCGCCGAGTCGCGATCGGTCTTCATGGCGTCGATCCCCGCCACCAACGGCCGCACCTCGAAGAAAAGGCCGCTCCCCGCGACGGCCCGCTCGACACGCTCGATGAGGGCCTGACGCAGCGAGTCTAACGGCATGCCCGGCAAGGTGCGGATATCGATCTGGATCTCGCATTCGGCGCAGATCCGGTTGGGGCTGTCGCCGCCGTGGATATTACCGAGATTAAGCGTCGGCTCCGGGACCTCGAAATCATGATCCGCATAGGCCGCCCGCAGCTCTCCTCGCCATTCCATCAGGGCGCCCAGGACCCGGTGCATGCCATCGATCGCGTTGTTCCCGAGCCCCGGGTTGCTCGCATGCCCGGAACGCCCGCGCAGGCGGATGGATTCTAGCGTTACGCCTTTGTGCATATACACAGGCTTAAGAGCCGTCGGCTCGCCGATGAGTGCGTAACGCCCAAGCCTCTCGCCCGAGGCCGCGAGGGCGCGGATCCCGGCCATCGAGCACTCTTCATCGGCGGTCGCGAGGATCACGAGCGGACGGGTCAAGGCGCGGAGATCCATGGTGCCGGCCGCAGCGAGGATCAAGGGAAAAAAATTCTTCATGTCGGCCGCGCCGAGACCATAGAGCTTTCCGTCCCGCTCGGTGAGCGTGAAGGGATCGGTCGACCAGGCGCCCTCATCATAGGGCACGGTATCGGTGTGCCCGGAAAGGACCAAGCCCCCTCCTCCCGGCCCGCTACGGGCGATCAGGTTAAGCTTGTCGGGATGATGCGCGAGCGGCATCAGCTCGGCTTGAAAACCCAGATCCGAAAACCAATTCTCCAGGCATTCGACCACGGCGCGGTTGCCGCAATCGAAGCGCGGATTGACGCTGCTCATCGAGGGGATCGCGATGAGCTGCGATAGCATTTGCACCAACGTAGGCAGTTGCGCCGCCATGTAACGCCGCTCACAGTCATTGAAAGCAAGATTGTACACGCGCCACGGGATCAAGGCATGCACCGTTGTGATGAGGTAGTGTCTCGGTTTGAATTTCGGCTTTCGACCCAAAGCAGCCTTTTCATATTTTTTTCGAGAGCCCGTTCGATAGGCTCGGGAACGTCTAGAAATTCCGGGGCGATTCAACCCGCCTATCGAAAAGTGGAGGGCATGCCCAGCCCCTAAAAAGCAGCATTACGAAGACGAAAAGGGCCACCCGATCTCATTCGATGGTCTTTTTTGTTACGGCTAATTGCGTGGCGTCCGGCTATGATGGGGAATTTCAAGGAATACGGGGACGTGTGTAGTGGTTGCTGAACAATGCTATTGGCTCTTGTGCTTTGTGCCGCCCGCGGAGGCCACGAGTCCAAAGATATTCGGGTTCTCGGAGTTCATAGCGACGCTTGCACTGATGGTGCTGGTCTGGACGCTCGCGGATGTGAAGTACCGCTTCCGGGTCGCGGTGGCTCCCGGGGAGTTGTACCTGAAGACCTTCGTGCTGATGGCGGCTATCGGCATCTTGTCGCTTTTGACGGAAGTATGGCGCGCTGAAGGCTGGTGGCTCCCTCGCATGGCCGGATTCAGTTACGCGCTGTGGCAGATGATCCTGGGCATGTTGTTCTTTGGCACGTTCCTAACTTGGATGTGGTACGCATTCATTCGGCCTCCGGTCTATGAGAAGAGGAACGCGAAGCGGTATGCTCAGGAGCTTTATGGGCGCATCCTTAAAGGGTCTCCCACGGAGTTGCCTGTCATCGCGGACGAGCTGTCGCGCTCGGCGAAGACATTGATTCACTACGCGAGCGACGAGGGCGAGTTCGAGAACGATGAGCTCCAGGAGGAGGCAGAAACAGACGATTCCAAAAAGAAAAACAAGGTGCCAGAGGTAACGGGCTTCGCCGATGACATCCTCTTACTTATCGCAGACAAGAAGTTCTGTCGCCATATTGTCGAGTCGTCGCCCATTATAGCCTTGGCGTTCTTTCGGGAGATAGGATCAACCAAAAAGTACGGTGTTCCTATCGAGATATTCGCAAAGAACATCACGAACGAAGCTTTGGAAAACAAAGATTCGTTCCTGTTTCACGAATCTGAGGGGTATCACTCTGGATTGATTGGCTATCACAAGCCACTTAGCCAAGCCATGTACGCGAATTACAGAATGGTGGAAGTCATAGGGACGCTTCTCGATCCTGATATATTCGGGAAGGAAAAGTGGGATGCTTCGCAGTGGGAGGCATACTGCCGAATCGTCTTGATGACTTTCCGCGACTATGTCACACGCGGTCATGGTTGTCATTCGAGTGTTATTTATCGCGCACAGGGTTATCTCGAGCACGCGGCGTCTGACCTTTACAAAATCAACGGAATGACTAGCGGCACGTGGAGCGACGATGTGCATCAACGGCTGCGGGTCGTTGTGCAGTTCATAAAAGACACAATTGAGATCCTTAACGAGCAGGGTACCCCGAGCTACGTGCAGTTGAGGGTAAGGCACCACTCTGCCCCTAGCGTTTACGACAACATAGCCAAAATGATATTTGAAGTGATGTTTGCGGCATCAGCGGTAAGGGCGCCAAGAGACCTTTGCTGGTGGATCCAGCACAATTCTGTGTGGGGTGAGTTATTCAATTTTAGTAATAGTGATGGAGGAGCCTCGAAGATCATACACTTCAAGGTGCGTCGCCTTCTCTATAATGAAATTGTGGATATGTCGGGGTTCCCAAATTTCAAGGGGGCGAAGATACTTGGGTTTGTATTAAATGTATTGGGGTTCAGATTCCGAAGCGAAAAGTATTTTCGAGACAGTAACGCGCTTCATAAGGCGGTTCTGTCTTGGGCAAGAAAAAACTATGCTTGGCTTTACACCTACAACCCCCGCGTTGCAGAGGTTTGTCTTGTCGATGGCATAACCTACGACCAAGAAAACCTGCGTCTTGTTCAGACATATCCCGCGGAAGGTCTGCGGCGCGAACCTGCGTATGTATATCTCAAACTTGATGCACCATCACTTAGTTCGGGAGTTACGAAGGACTAGGCAGAAATTTTTCACCCGCGCAAATTTGGCTGTATCTGTCGTCGGACCATCACTGACTGACCGCTTTTGGCCGATTTTGTTGAAAAACTCGTGTGAATTTTGATTTGGGATTGTCGTTGGCGAGATTCGATCTCGTGTTGAGCATAAGTTTGCCGGCTTCGAGCGGATTCTTTATTCTTCTTCGGAT
>JALZJW010000202.1 GCA_030859565.1 Pseudomonadota bacterium | reverse complement strand
ACGAACAGATGATCCGTGCTTACGTAAAGAATCAGGACGATCTCGATCGCCAAGAAGATCTGTTTAACCAATAGCCCCTTTTAGGGGCTTACCTCAAGCCACCTGCTCTGCAGGTGGTAGGGTGACTCACAATCTCTGAGGAGCTCTTAAGAACGATCAGTATTTCAGTCGTGTCCGGGGTAAAATCCCACGTGAGCAGTAAACCAGGTCAGCTTTTCTGCAACACGTCGCGGACAGCGAGAAAAGCGCGATGAACAACGCTATCTTGCTCATCGAGCGGGGTTTTTTATTGCCGATGTCACGTCAAGCGCGGATTTTTGTCCACTCAATCTTGTTGACGCGGCGAGTTAACTCGCTAGAATGATGCCTTTGTGCACTGCGGCAATTGTTGACCCGAATGCGACCCGCCATACGTCCGACGCGACCGTTTTTCTCTTCGGGGCCTTGCGCCAAACGGCCCGGTTGGAGCCCCGAGGTGCTAGCGGACGCCGCTATCGGCCGTTCACACCGATCCCGCGCGGGCAAGGCTAAGCTTACGGAACTCTTGGAGCGCACACGTTCGCTCTTGCGATTGCCGGACAGTTACCGCATCGGCCTCGTCCCAGCTTCGGATACGGGGGCCGTGGAAGCGGCGTTGTGGTCGCTGCTCGGGGCGCGGGGCGTGGATTGTCTCGCCTGGGATGGCTTCGGACGGAGTTGGCAGCGGGAAATAGTCGACGAGTTGCGGATCCAGGACGTTCGCTGTCTGAGCGCCGATTATGGTGCATTGCCCGATCTCACCCAGGTCGACTTCGACCGTGACGTCGTGTTCGTCTGGAACGGCACGACCTCGGGAGTCAAGCTGCCCGATGGCGATTGGATCGCCGATGCGCGCGCCGGGCTCACCGTCTGCGACGCCACCTCGGCCGTATTCTCGGTCGATCTCCCCTGGCCCAAGCTCGATGTGACTACGTTCTCCTGGCAGAAGGTGCTCGGCGGCGAGGCCCAGCACGGCATGATCGTGCTGAGCCCGCGGGCGGTCTGCAGGCTGGAGGAATACACACCTCCATGGCCCATCCCGAAGGTGTTGAGCCTCAAGAGCAAAGGCCGGGTTAATGAGGATATTTTTAGCGGCGGCGCGACCAACACGCCCTCGCTGCTCTGCGTGGAAGACTATCTCGACGCGTTGCGCTGGGCTGAAATGGCCGGGGGCCAGCCTGCGTTGATGCAACGTTGCTCCCAAAACTTCGCCGCGCTCGCCGCGTGGGTGGAACGGACCCCGTGGATCGACTTTCTGGCCACGCTACCCGCCACGCGCTCGACGACCTCCGTATGCCTGAAGATCACGGCCCCGTGGTTCACCGAGCAGCCGGCGCCGAAGCGTTGGGAGCTTGTACATAATCTTTGCAGCTTGCTGGAGGCCGAGGGTGTCGCCTTCGACATCGCCGCCTACCGGGACGCGCCCCCGGGTCTTCGCATCTGGTGCGGGGCCACGGTGGAACGCACGGACCTCGTGGCCGTGCTCCCGTGGTTGGAATGGGGGTATCGAGTGCTGCAGACGACCGCGATCGAGATCAAAAAATGACGCGTGTGCTCGTCGCCGAAGCGATCGCGCCGGACGGCATCGCTTACCTCTCGTCGCGTCCCGGGATCGAAGTGGATGCTTCCAGCGGATCGGATTATGCCGATCTCTCCGCACGGCTCCAAAGTTGCGATGCCTTGATTGTGCGTAGCGCGACGCGCGTGACCGAGTCGCTCTTGGCCGGAGCGCCGCGGCTCAAGGTCATCGGCCGCGCGGGAATCGGAGTAGACAATATCGATGTCGACGCGGCCACCGAGCGCGGGATTGTAGTGTTAAACACCCCCGATGCCAACGCCACGACCACGGCCGAGCTGACGGTCGCGCATCTCTTGTCGCTCAGCCGCCATCTCCCGCAAGCCGATCGATCCGTGCGCGCCACGGAGTGGAAACGAACCCAATTCATGGGCACGGAGGTCGCCGGCAAGACCATAGGGATCATCGGCTTCGGCGCCATAGGGCGGGTGGTAGCCTCACGCTGTCTCGGGCTCAAGATGCGCGTCATCGCTTACGATCCCTTGGTGACGCACGAGGTGATGCTGCACGAAGGCGTCGAAGCGATCGCGCTCCAAGAACTGCTCGCACAGTCCGACTATGTGAGCCTCCATTGTCCCCTCAACGACAAGACCCGCGGTCTCATCAACGCCGAGCGCTTGGCGCGCATGCGGATCGGGGCGCGGCTCATCAATTGCGCTCGCGGCGGCCTGGTTGACGAGGCGGCGCTGCTCGAGGCTTTGGACAAAGGGACGCTCGCCGGCGCCGCGTTGGACGTCTTTGAACAAGAACCCCCGCTCGGATCGCCTCTCATCGAACATCCCAAAATCGTGCTGACACCACACCTCGGCGCCTCCACGGCCGAGGCTCAAATCGCCGCGGGTCTTGCCATTGCCAAGCAAGTCGCGCAGTTTCTGGAAACCGGAGAAGCGATCAACGCGGTCAACCTGCCCCGGATCCCGGCCGAGGATCTCAAGCGCTTGTCCCCTTATCTCGCGCTGGCACGCCGCCTCGGGAGGGTGCTGGCGGTTTTAACCTCGCAGCCCGTGACCCGGGTCGAGGTAACATTAAGGGGGCGCGCGGCCGAGCTCGATTCACGGCCGCTTTCAAGCGAGCTTCTGGTCGGTCTACTGGAAAGCGAGCTCTCGATCCCGGTGAATCGCGTAAACGCGCGTCATCTCGCGCACCGCCAAGGGATCTCGCTAGTCGAAAGCCGCTCCGAGGAGACCGAGGAATATGTGTCGCTTATCACCGCGGCGGGAATCTACGACGGCGGATCGACCTCGGTCGCGGGCACGTTGATTGGTGACAGACCCCCGCGTCTGGTCCGCATCGACGACTACGAAGTGGAAACCGTGCTCGAGGGGACCTTATTGATCACGCGCCACGAGGATCGTCCGGGCGTGATCGGGGCCTTGGGTACCTTGCTCGGCCAGGATAATATCAACATCTCGCGGATGCAGGTCGGCATCGCTCAGGGTCCCGAGGCAATCGCGGTGATCGGGATCTCGCGGCCGTTACCGCAAGCGACGCGCGATCGAATCGCGCAACTCCTGGCCATCCACCAGGTATATCAAGTGAGCTTGTGATCCGCCCGGCGGTATGGCGGCGCGCGCTGGGTTCGAGGTCATTTTCTTCGATTGCGACAGCACCTTGAGCACGCTCGAGGGCATTGATGCGCTCGCGGTGCGCGCGGGCCGGGAGCATGAGATCAGCGCGCTCACGCGCGCGGCCATGGACGGGGAACAAACCCTCGAGTCGATCTACGGCCGGCGCCTCGAGACGCTCCGGCCGGACCGCCAGGCGGTAGCCTGGTTAGGAAATCAGTATGTGGCCGCAAAAGTGCCGGGAGCGAGTGCGGTGGTAGGCACATTGATCTCGCTCGGCAAAGAGGTGCATATCGTCAGCGGCGGGATCCGCCAGGCGGTCGTGCCGCTCGCCGCCGTCCTCTCCATCCCTCTCGCGCGCGTGCATGCCGTGAAGGTGTTTCATGATGCCGCCGGTAACTACACCGGTTATGACGCATCCTCGCCCCTGACGCGCTCCGGGGGCAAGGGCGCCGTTTGTCACCGCGTGGCAAAAAACCGCCGGGCGGCGATCGTCGGGGATGGGATCACGGATCTTGACCCCGCCGCCTACGGTATCTTCACCGTCGGTTTCGGGGGGGTAGTCCGGCGCGAAGCGGTGCAGCGCCGCGCCGATGCTTACGTCGCCGATCGCGCCTTGACCGGGGTGCTGGAGTTTCTCCTCACCCGCGAAGAATTTCGGCGGCTGCCGGCAGCGTGACTAAAAATGATAGCTCAATCGCACTAAATGGAAATTAATGCCGGGGTTAGAATCGCCGATCCCGAGGTTCGATAGATGCTGATACCGGTACCCGATCCCGTATCGGCCCTCGTGCCCGAAGCGTATGCCGGCCCCCCCATGTGATCCGAAGGCGAATTCCGTATCGAAGTCCTTGTCCTCTAGCTCGGCATCCGTCATGCCGTGGACGCCCACGGCCGCTTCTAAATAAGGCATCACACCGTAGATCGGCGATTGTGTCTGCCAGCGGAACACCGGGGTCAAGCCGAACTCGCCCAAGGAATCGTTACCGGTACGGCCATCGTCCCCGTCCCAGTAACTGGCGTTTAGCTCCCAGTACCCTCCGAGATGCCAGTCCCCGCGCCGCAGCCATTGCACCCTCCAATCCCATTGTAAGGCGATCCCGTAGCGGTTAATTCCGCGACTACCGCTGCCACCGCTGCCGCCTTCGACTGCGACGGCATCGAATGCGTACACAAGCTGAGGGCTGAGACAGGCCAACGCCAAGCCGACAAAGACCGCGAATTTTCGCGGGCGCATAGGGTTTCTCCTCGTTCTTTTCCGAGATCCTAAGCTATCTGTAGGCGTGGGTACATTGAAAACCTGTGGCGCAGCGATTGCACCTACGGGTCATACGCCAACTCGCTGTCGGGATCTTGTCAGAAGCTAAGGACAGCTCGCTAGTACCCTCGGCGTACCGGCGCTGCCCGAGGGGAATCGAGATGGCTCCAAAAACGTGTGGATCCTTAAAGCGGTCCCGAGATGCGGATCCGCGCCCGTTGTGCATGCTGTGCCTGATCCTGCTGATAAGCTGTAGCGCCAAGACCAACGCCGAGCCTCTCGATACGGGTACGGGATCGGCTTTTTCGTCCAGAGAGAATTCAGACGCCGCGGAGGATGGTGTGCTCGCGCTATTGCCGGGTTTCGTGAAAGAGTTCTTGCGCGATGGGATCAACTACCGATTGAACCGCTATCAGAGCTTGAAGTCACCCTACCACCTGCAGAGCAGGTGGCTTGAGGTAAGCCCCTAAAAGGGGCTATTGGTTAAACAGATCTTCTTGGCGATCGAGATCGTCCTGATTCTTTACGTAAGCACGGATCATCTGTTC
>JALZJW010000201.1 GCA_030859565.1 Pseudomonadota bacterium | reverse complement strand
GTCAATCGCTTGCCTTCCGAGCTGCACGCGCCGGTCGGTGTTGGTGAAGGTCCCGGTCTTTTCCGGGAAAGCCGAGGCGGGGAGCACCACGTCCGCGAAACCGGCGGTTTCCGTGAAGAAGATATCCTGGACCACCAAGTGGTCGAGCTCGGCGAGCGCGCTGCGGGCATGGTTCAAATTGGGGTCGGACATCGCCGGGTTCTCGCCCATGATATACATCCCCTTGATCTTGCCGGCGTGGACGGCGTGCATGATCTCGACGACGGTTAGCCCTGGTTTTGGATCGAGCGTGGCGCCCCACAGTCGTTCGAATTTGGCGCGTACGCCGGGATCGGCGACCGGCTGATAGTCGGGGTAGACCATCGGGATGAGTCCGACATCGGACGCCCCTTGCACGTTGTTCTGACCGCGTAACGGGTGCAAGCCTGTCCCGCGCCGGCCGATCTGGCCCGTCATGAGGGCCAAGGAAATGATGCAGCGGGCGTTGTCCGTCCCGTGCACATGCTGGGAAATTCCCATGCCCCAGAAGATGATGGCGCGCTCGGCCTTGGCATAGAGCCGCGCGACCTCCTTGATGGTTTCGGCCGGGATCCCGCAGATGGGCGCGACCTTCTCGGCGCTGTAGCCCTCGATCCGCGTCCAGAGATCATCGAAACCCTCGGTGTATTTTTCGATGTAGGTCCGGTTGTGCAAGCCTTCCGAAACAATGGTGTGCATCATGCCATTGAGCAACGCGACGTCCGTAGCTGGATGTAATTGCAGGAAATGGGTCGCATGCAGCGCAATGTCCGATCCGAAAGGTTCGATGACCACGAGCTTCTTACCCGCGCGCGCGGCGTTCTTCATGAAGGTGGCGGCGACCGGATGGTTAGCGTTGGGCCGCGCGCCGATGATGACGATGACATCCGCCTCGACGCCGTCGGCGACCTGATTGGACACCGCCCCGGAGCCGAGCGTCTCCAGCAATGCGGCCACCGAAGAGGCATGGCATAAACGGGTGCAGTGATCGACGTTGTTGGTCCGGAAGCCCGTGCGCACGAGCTTTTGGAACAGATAGGCTTCTTCGTTGCTGCCTTTGGCGCACCCGAACCCCGCGAGGGCTTGTGAGCCCGCCTGGTCGCGAATGCGGCGCAGGCCGCCGCCGGCGCGCTCTAACGCTTCCTCCCAGGTCGCCTCCCGGAAGTATTGATAGACTTCTTCGGGGAAGATGAGCTCCGGCGACTTCGGTACACCGTCGCGCCGGATCAAAGGCTGGGTCAGACGATCCTTATGGTGGACATAGTCGAAGCCGAAACGTCCCTTGACACAGAGGCGCCCATGATTCGCCGGGCCGTCGCGCCCTTCGACATAGTAGATCTTATTGTCCTTGACATTGAAGGTGAGCAGGCAGCCGACGCCGCAGTAGGGACAAGAAGAGGGCACCTTCTTGTCGGAACGCACGAGGCCGGCATTCTCGGCCGGCATGAGTGCGCCCGTCGGGCAGGCTTGCACGCATTCCCCGCAGGCGACGCAGGTGCTCACGCCCATCGGATCATCGAGGTCGAAGACGATTTGCGAGTGCGGGCCGCGGAAGGCGTAGCCGATCACATCGTTGACTTGTTCTTCGCGGCAAGCCCGTACGCAGCGGGTGCATTGGATGCAGGCGTCGAGATTCACCGCGATGGCGGCGTGGGTGAGATCGGCGCGGGGTTGCTGGCGGCCGGGGAAGCGGGGCCGGCCGATCTCCAGCTTTTCGGCCCAGTGGTCGAGCTCGGAGCGCGGCGTATAGGGCGATCGGCCTTGGCTCGGCATATCCGAGAGCAGCAACTCCAAGACCAGTTTCTGTGAATGCAGGGCCCGCTCGCTCGTGCTCGCGACCTCCATGCCGTCCGTGGGTCTTCGGCAACAGGAGGGCGCTAAAGCGCGTTCACCTTTGATCTCGACCACGCAGGCGCGGCAATTCCCATCGGGGCGATAGCCTTCCTTGTAGCACAGATACGGGATCTCGGTCCCAAGCCGTATGGCTGCCTGCAGAATAGTCTCATCCGGCAGCGCGTCGGCCTCGCGGCCGTCGAGCTTGAAGCGAATGGTCTGCTGTTCCGGAACGATTTTTGGGTTCGCCGCCATCAATTAAACTCCTCGGGAAAATATTTCATCGCGCATCGGAGCGGGTTGGGCGCGGCCTGGCCGAGACCGCAGATCGATGCGTCCTCCATGGCGCGCGCCAGCTCTTCGAGTAAGGCCCGATCCCAATGGTGCTTTTGCATCAGTGCGACGGCCTTCGCCGTGCCGACACGGCAAGGGGTGCACTGGCCACAGGACTCATCGGCGAAGAAACGCATGGCGTTGAGCGCGGTCTTACGCGCACTGTCGTACTGCGACAAAACGATGATTGCGGCCGATCCGATGAAGCATCCATAGGGCGTCAAGGTATCGAAATCCAGCGGGACATCGCCGAGTGACGCCGGTAGGATACCGCCCGAAGCCCCGCCGGGGAAGTAGCCGTAAAATTCATGTCCCGGCAGCATGCCGCCGCAATACTCCTCGATCAACTCCCGCATCGTGATACCCGCCGGGGCCAGATACACCCCTGGAGTCCGCACCCGCCCGCTGACCGAAAACGAGCGTAATCCCTGGCGGCCGTGGCGGCCCTGCGAGGCGAACCAGTCCGGGCCCTGCTCGATGATGTCGCGCACCCAGTGCAGGGTCTCCAGGTTGTGCTCAAGCGTCGGGCGCCCGAAGAGCCCCACCTGCGCCAAGTAGGGCGGACGCAAGCGCGGCATGCCGCGCTTGCCTTCAATCGATTCGATCATGGCGGATTCCTCACCGCAGATGTAAGCCCCGGCGCCGCGGCGGAAATGAAGCGGCGGAATGATGCAGGGCGTGTTGCGGCGCAGTTTTTCAAGCTCCGCGGTCAACATCGTGCGGCAACCCGCATACTCGTCGCGCAAATAAATATAGACCTCCTCCGCTTCGATGGCCCAGGCCGCGACCAAGGTGCCCTCGAGGAAGCGGTGCGGATCGCGTTCCAAGTAATAGCGGTCCTTGAAGGTGCCCGGTTCGCCTTCGTCGATATTGATCGCCACCAAGCGCGGCTTGGGTTGCCCGCGCAGGATGCGCCATTTGCGCCCGGCCGGAAAACCGGCCCCGCCCAATCCGCGCAGATTGGAATCTTCCAATGCCTTTATGATGCTCTCGACATCGCGCTCACCGTTGACGCAGGCCGCCAAGAGTTTGTAACCGCCGCGGATGACATAATCGTGATAGTCGATCCCAGCGGGCGGTATGGCTTCCGTTTGCTTCTCGGCGATGGCCTTCTCCACGCTGTAGGGGGTGGCCCATTCGATCGCGTGGGTGCCGACCACGGCGACCGGCGCCCCGCCGCAGCGTCCGACACAGGGCGCGGTTTTTACGCGTAACTGCGGTCCGACTCGGCGCTGCAGATCCATGATCAATTCCTTGGCCCCGAACATCTCGCAGGTGACCGAGTCACAGACTCGCACGGTGAGCGGGGGAGGGGGCATATCGTCCTCCTTGACGACATCGAAATGGTGGTAAAAGGTGGCGACTTCGTAGATCTCGGTGGTCGGGAGATTCATCTCTTTCGCCAGGGCGACGATATGCGCCGCCGATATGCAATGATGGCGATCCTGGATCTTATGGAGAAACTCGATCAGCAGATCGCGACGCCTCGGCGTGTCTCCCAGCAACTCGCGAATCTCGGCGAGCGCCTTCGGTTCGACCTTGCGGCCGCGCCGGCGGCCCTCTTTTTCGCCCTTGCCTTTAATGAGTAAGGCCATTGTGTCCTCAGAGCTTGTGAATCAATCTACCGCGCGCATCCCGATCGCTGCGTCGCGTGCTCGCTCCTCGCCTATCGGCGCCCATAACCGGCAGCAAAAAGCATAGAGACGAAGGAGCGACGCTTTTTACGGTCCGAGTTGATGACCTTGTTATGCGAAGTTCCAACTATACACACACCTATTGCTGGGTTCTGCTTCCAAATACTTCGTATTTAAGCCCACAACGGCAGCTACTAATTTTACATTGAATGCTACAAACTCCAGACCAAAGTTTTTTTCAGGATATTCGTAGCCGATAGGATGTCCCGCATATTTTGCTTCATGCAAAAGCTCATTACGAATTATAGAAAGCCTACTTGTTTTCGGTTTGCTGGTGATAAGCTTTGCCCAGTCGGGTAACTGGACTCCGTACTTTGCGGCCAGGTCTACCGGACGGGAAGCGTGATTATCTGATTTGATCCCGGATGTTCTATATAAACCGTCCAATACCTTATATTGAGCGTCAAATCGATCCCAACCAAAATTGTATGTTTGACCTATTAACAACCAGTGAAGAATTGCAAACATTTGCTTCCTTTCTCCAGGATTTGAACGATCGTAATAAGAATTAAAAGCCCTCATTCCTTTTTGATGATCATTTCCAACTAATATCACACCTGTAAGCTTTCCTTCCGCATATGGAATTTTATTCAAGCACAAATAACCCGCTGGAGATAAGTATAATCCGTGCAAGAATCCGTAACTTAGAATTAGAAATTTCGCTTTCTCTTCGTTATGTGGATGGATGGTTATTGAGTGGGTAGGCTGTACAGTAAAGAAATTGGATGTCACTTTTGAAGCTTGGGTTTTGAATTTTGAACTTTCTGTTGCAGTTAAGCTTACTGTTTTGAGAGGCGGATAGACCCAACCGTTGCCAACGTAAGCTGTTTCGTAGAACCGTCTGACAATCTCTTCGTGATCGTGACGAGGTTTAATCTCGATACCATCAACATCAAAGCGCCGATTGTCTAAAAGAAATCCAAATTCCATATCACATCATCTTGATCGCATAACGAGTTTGTCGAAAAACCCGTTTATGAGACGGTGTTGTTGTCGCTACGAAGAGCGTAGGCCTGCATTCCACCTCATGCATAGTAGCCTACTCGCTCTAAACACCAAGGGATCTCGATCGCGCTCCATTTCGATCACCCTATCTCCACCGTTCATTGTTAACGCCATCCCGGTGCATAGCGGTGGATCTTG
>JALZJW010000200.1 GCA_030859565.1 Pseudomonadota bacterium | reverse complement strand
TCGTCGCACCGCCCAGGCTCCCGACGCCCCCAGCTATCCCCGGAGGCCAGTACTCTTTCACCCTAGGAGGCCAGGCTTTACTACCTTCTTTCAGACTCATCTTTGAATTAGAAAATACTGGTAGCAGGGACAGACTGAGCTATCCCGGATTTTGTGGACACTTTTGAAGGTAGACAATACCGATGGAGGTGTCAAATGGGAAAGGCAGTCGAGAAGGTCAATCCGGACCGCAAGCGTGCGCGCTTCACGAAGGAATTCAAACTGGAAGCGGTGAAGCTGCTGGAGGCGGGTCAGAAGCCGGCCACGCAGATTGCGTTGGAATTGGGCATTCGCCGCAATCAGCTGCACAAGTGGCAGGCGCAGCTCCGGTTCAAGGGAGAGGCTGGGGCGTTTCGAGGTCCTGGCGCCAAGCCGTTGGTTGAATATTCCGAAGTCGAGCGTCTTCGCCGCGAATTGAAGCGCGTCAGCGAGGAGCGCGACATTTTAAAAAAAAGCCGCGGCGTACTTCGCGAAGGAACTGCCGTGAAGTACGGCTTCATCCGTGACCATCATCAGCGGTTTCCGGTCTCAGGGCTGTGCGCGCTGCTGGGTGTATCGAAGAGCGGGTTCCACGCGTGGCTGAATCGACCGGTCTGTGCCCGCATCCGGGCAGATCGACAACGGCTGGTCGAGATTCGCCGAGTTCATGTCGAACACCGTGAAGCCTATGGCGCCGTGAAGACCTGGCGCGCGCTCAATGAGCGAGGCATCGCCTGCGGCAAGCATCGTGTCGCGCGGCTGCGGCGCGAAGGCAGTATCGAAGCCAAACGCCGGCAGCGCCAACGCCTCACCGTCGAGCATCACAAGACGGCAGCGCCAGCACCTGACTTGCTGGTGCGATACTTCAATGCCCCGATACCCAACCGCGTCTGGTCGGGTGATATGACGTTCATCCGCACCCGCGAAGGTTGGTTGCACCTGGCCGTCTTGCTGGACTTGTTCTCCCGCCGGGTCGTCGGCTGGGCGATGGATCACCGCCTCGGACAAGCCTTGCACGTGGGCGCGCTGATGATGGCCTTGCAACACCACCGCCCTGCGCCAGGTTTGATTCACCACACCGATCGCGGGCCGGAGTACAACAGCAGACCCTATCGCGAAGTCATGGCGGCACACCGTATCGTACCCAGCATGAACGGCAGGAAGGCGCCGCAGGACAATGCGGTGGCGGAGAGCTTCTTCTCGAACCTAAAGAATGAATTGATCCACCACTGCGACTTCAAGACACGGGATGAAGCGAGAGCGGCAATCTTCGATTACATCGAATTGTTCTACAACCGCAAACGCATTCACCAGTCGCTCGGCTATCGCACCCCCGAGCAAGTTGAGAGAAAATGGTGCGGAGGTGCTTAACTAAACTGTCCGCGAAACCCGGGATAGCTCAGACCACGGCTTTCTCATAGCTGGCAAGTCCCACGCTGCGAAACCCCAATAACCGCCGCACTTTGCCCATCGGCCGTCCGATGAACAGCGCCCGACCCGAGACACTCTCAACCCACGAATTAACCGGTGCGTGTCAGCGCGTCCGAGTTGTTGTTAGGTGGCATATCGCCGCTTCGCCAGCAGTTCGATTCGCTCACGCAACCGTTCCAAACAGAGCTCCGACGCCAGCGGTCAACGCCATGGCTAGCGCACCCCAGAACGTGACGCGCATTGCACCCAATGCCACACGCGCTCCACCGACGCGCGCAGCCACCCCACCTAGGAACGCTAGGAAAACGAGTGAAGTACCTGAGACGAGGCAGATCAGGCTCGTCTCGGGGGACAATAAGGTGACTAAGAGGGGCATAGCTGCTCCAACAGCGAAGCTGGCAGCCGAAGCAAAGGCAGCCTGAACAGGACGCGCACTAAGAGCCTGGGAGATCCCGAGTTCGTCGCGGGTATGTGCGCCGAGCGCGTCATGCGCCATGAGTTGATCGGCGACCTGTTTCGCAAGCGCAGGATCAAGGCCTCGACCGACGTAAATCGCCGTCAATTCTTTGCGCTCGCCCGGATCGTCCGTCGTGAGTTCCTTGCGTTCACGCTCGATGTCTGCCTGTTCGGTATCTGCCTGTGAGTGGACGGACACATACTCGCCGGCAGCCATTGACATGGCGCCGGTGACTAGGCCGGCAACCCCTGCGACCAATACGTTGCTGTGAGTTGCATCAGCCGCTGCAACACCCAGCACCAGGCTCGCGGTGGAAACGATGCCATCGTTCGCGCCCAATACCGCGGCGCGGAGCCAGCCGATGCGTTCAGCGCGGTGTCGTTCCAAGTGACGTGGAGGCATTCTAAAGGTCCCGTGTGTGACCGACAACCACTCACTGTTCCGCTGGGCTGCGGAGACACAGCGAGCGGACGGAGTCAACGCCACTTAACGTCAAGTTAGCCGGCCAGCAGCCGTTACGCTGTATGCCTTGAGCCACCACAACCGAACCGCGAACACGAACACCCACAAAGACAAGAGACCCGAGGATAAGCGCTCGTAGAGACCTGTGCCCGCTCTCAGTTCGGCGCTCCACGACATGAGCGCCAGAAGTACCAAACCCAAGCATCCAGAACCGATAGAGTACGCACTAAGGCCTCGGAGGCTTTGATATCGCCTGAATAAGATACCCCAAAGGACCGAGGCACCAATAAGCGCAAAAAAACCTACGCCAGCCGATAAGCTGTGCAACTTCTGACTGAGTAAAAGTCTAGGCAGGGCACACCCAATCTCGCAGGGAAACATGCCTGCGACAAGGCGGGCTACCCCATTTATGGCAAGCAGCATTGCTGCAATTGTGGCAAGCGGGCTACCTTTGAATGCAACATACAAGTATGCCGCAAAAGCCGTATGCATGAGCCCAGTGGGCACAAATGCGGCGTACCGCATAATGAACTCGGTAGAGCCGCCCCGCTCACCAAGCTCACTAATGTACTGCGTCAGGTGACTGTATTCCGGTCTTAGACCGCCGCAGAAAATAATGGCCGATGCCCATAAGACAGGAGCCAGTATGCCGCACATAACTCCAATCTTACGGAGCGTTAGTTTCATAACAGCGGGACAATACGTGTAAACTGGCTAACGTCTATTGGCCGACCGAAGTGTCGGCTTACAAGGTGATATTCTGCTCGCGGGTTGCAGAAAGTTCAATCCAGCCAGCATGTTGAGTCTCCCAGGCATATTAATTGTCCGGGGGTTATGGACGCGCTGATTATGCAGTGCGCTCAATAACACGCGGATTCTGATCCCCGTTGATAAGCAGGGATCAACAGGCCCGTCAGCTGCCATTGTTTCCGCCATTCGTTCGCAACCCATCTGTCCCGCGCTCAGGTCAATGTCCGCCTCAAAGCGGACCGCGCCGCAGTGGCAGCTTCCGGTGTATGTTTTCTTCATATAACGCTCTGCCTAGGAGCCGTCGACTCGACCTCATCGTAACCGCTGCCTATGAACTGCAATAGACAGAACCCGTGGCCGAATGGGTCGCTCATTGTGCCAAGATAGCCCCAAGGGTGGCATTGGACCTCGCCTTCGAGCTTGGCCCCCGCATTCAACGCACGTTGGACCGCGGCCCAGACATCGTCAACGACGAAGTCAAGGTGCACGGGCGTCCAGTGGCGATGGTAATCACGTCGCTGCGAGGCGTGTGCGCTCGGCAGGCTCCCCGGCTGTTTCGCGAGCAGGTAGATGTGTGAGGACCCACCGAGCATCTCGGCGACGGTATCTCCGAAAGGACGACGCCCAGGGTGAAGCCCGATGGCACTGGCATAGAACTCTACAGCCTTATCAAGGTCGTCGACGTCAATGTTGATTAGTAGCTTCATCGTCGTCACTGGATGCACACCGCCGTCACAGTAGGACGTCGGACTGCCTGGGCCGCACGTGAAGGTCGCGGGTCGCTCCTTTGTTGTTGGGCGGTGGTCCTGCACCTACCATCGTATTAATGCCATGCGGCGGGATCCACCCGGTAGTAGTCCCGCAGCGCCGCGTAGAGCGCAGGGTGCTCTTTAGACAGGCGTTCCGGCTGTTCGAAGAAGGACTCTGTGGCCACGGCGAAGAACTCGCCGGCGTCCTCGGCGCCGTAGTGGGCCATGACCGTCGTCTCCCCGCGCGACGCCTTGTCGCGCAGGGTCCGGAACTCGCTGCCCAGCACTTCCGCCCACATCCGGTAACGGGCTACGCTGTCGAGCACCGGCGTCCCGTCTGCGACCCCGTCCTCCTGGTCCAGTTGGTGGGCGAACTCATGGAGGACGACGTTCTCCCCCTCAAAGCGATCCCCTGCATCACCCTCCACCTCGTCCCAGGCGATGATCACCCGGCCCACCTCCCAGGACTCCCCGATACGAGGCTCACGACGAGTCGTACAGACCCCCGCCTCGTCCACCAGCTCGCGGTTGACGATGAAGGCCGAAGGGTAGACCAGGATCGATTGGAGTTTTCCATAGGAATCGGTCTTGCGGTTCAGTATGAGAAGACAGGCCTGCGCGGCGATGAGCACCCGTATCGCTTCACTGATCTCCAACCCACCACAGCCGTAGAAGCGCTTCTCGGCGAGGAAGACCGGGATATGTCGCCGCAGTTCTTGCCTCAAGAGCTCAGGCATCCGCGGGTAGAAGCGCAGCCGTTCGAAGAGGATTCTCTCCCACTCCGCGGGAAAAGGGGTCCGTTGCAGGCGCTGGCGGCGCCGAGCCTTGAGTACCGGCGGGCCGAGCAGGAGGGTGGCCAACAGTGCGCCCATGAGGAAAAGTGGGATCAGCGGTTCCATACAGGACCGTGAATGACAGCGGCTTTAGCGCTGCTCGGCTCAGTGCACCTCCAAGGCCTCCACGCGGCCCGAGACCGAGAGCCCGGGGTGCGTGCCGCCGCCGATCACGTAGAGGACGTTACCCACGGCCGCCGCGGCGAGGCCATGCCGGGCCGTCGGTAAGGGGGGCAGGCTCAGCCAGCGGCCGCTCTCTGGATCAAAGGCTTCGACCTCCGCGTGGGTCGCGCTCGGACGTTCCCCACCCGCTACGACGAAGAGCCCGTCGAAGGC
>JALZJW010000199.1 GCA_030859565.1 Pseudomonadota bacterium | reverse complement strand
TTTGAGACGATAGAACGTCTGCCAGCCGAACGAATAATTCGGCACCGACAGCAACCGCTCCGACCGGCCGTCCGGGAAATGAGCCACGTAATCGAAGTGCCGGCCGCGATAGTGCATATGGGGATAGAAGCCGTAGAGCATCACGCGCTCGCTGAAGGTCGTCTCCGCGGTCTCGATGTGATTCGCGGCGAAGGGCGGGATGCGCAGGTCCCGGTTCGAGGCGCTGGCGACGGCGTATTCCCTCGGCGGGGGCGCGCGGTGGAAATAGAGGCCCAATACCGGCCGATCCGATGCCGGCGCGCCGACGGTGATGTAGTGGAGCTGGAACACCAAGGTCGATCCGGCGGGTAACCACTGACCCGAATCCTCGGGCATCGGTTGCACATCCAAGCCAGGAACATGGGCGGCGAAGAACCCGTTTCGGCCTTCCAGCCACGCGGGCTCGCGATCTTTGTGCCGCGCGGGATACTGGACCAACACGAACCCGTGGTGCATGACGGAGGTGTTGCTGGGTTTGAGCTGCACCGCGCGTACCCAACGATCCTTGTCGATCGGCACCGGGATCTTGAACCAGCGGTAGGGCAGAACGCCCTGCGCGGGCAGCTTCTGCTCGGGAAGTTTGATTACCAGATCAGGTTCTCCGAGCGGCCAGTCTTTCACACCCTCGGATGGCTGTGCAACCAGGGGGTCCGGCCCGTCGCCGCGCGGCGCCCCGCCATCGATCCAATGCACCAAAGTCTTTTTTTCCTCGGTACGCAAGGACCGGTCGGCTAAGAGCTCGCCGGCCGCCGGATCCGCCTGCCAGGGCGGCATGCGCTTGGTCATGATGACCTCGCGCATCATCGGCGACCAACCGCGCACGGTCTCATAGCGGTCCATGGCCCAGGGACCGACGCCCCCCGCGCGATGACAGGTTATGCAGCGATCGCGGAGGATGGGTACGACGTCGCCCGTGTAGGAGAGCGGACGCCGATGCGGCTCGATGTTGAGCACACAGCCGAAGACCGGCGCTTGAGCGACCGCCACGGTCTCCTTGTCGAGCACCGCGGCGAGCGCATCGTTGAGGTAATGCCGCGTCGCCGCGGGCCGTTGTGACCCGTAATGCATGCGATCATCGATCGGCCCCCGATAACGAATGGCCCACGTCTTGGTATCGATCAGGATCGCCTCGCCGGTCCGCTCAGCTTGCAGGGACTGGATCACGAGTTGCGCCTCGTCCTTTAAGATGGGAAGGTCGAGATGGAGTCGCGCTGCCTCCGCCTGCAAGGCTTTGCGATCGTCCTGCGGGTTCGCATTGAGCAACATGAATTCCACGCCTTGTTTGGCGTAAGTATCGCGCAGCGCTTTCAGCGCCGGCAGGCTGTCGCGCACCGTGGCGCAACCGAGGCCGTGAATGTATAGTACGACCGCTTTGGCTTTCGTGAGCCGATACAACTGATGAGAACGGCCGTCCTGATCGAGTAAGGCGAAATCACGCACCGGGGGCGAAGATACATCCGCGATTCCGGTGCTCGCGCCGCGCAGTCCAAAATAAACGATCCCGCCGCCCGCGAAAGCACTCACAAAAGCAGTAATTACTAGTGCGGTTCTCGATACGGTCATGAGAACATTATATATAGACCAGCGCTTTTAATTAATCCCGATGATACGGCGATTGCAGCTTTCTTTGGCATGGCTGAAAATGTAATCAATTTTACTTCGCGGGCGGGGTATGAACCCGCCCTTGACCAAAGGGGAGAGTTGCACTACTCCCCTTTGGAAACCCCAATGCTAAAGTGAATACATGAGGATTCCGAGCACCGCCAGAAAGCCACGGCCAGGGACTGGTACTGTTTGGCGCGCCGAGGATGCAACACGAGATCCCGAGCGCAGCAGATTTTTTCACAAGCTCTGAGCCTACGCACTTGCTGACAGATGTACTAGTCCGATATCGCTGGCTGTTCGTAGTGCCCGTGGTCTTGCCCCTGTCAGTGCTGTTCGACCTCTACTGGGCTATCCGGAACTGGTACTACCGAGGCTTGAAGAGCGCCCCCGAAGGGCACACGGAGCGCGTGCGCGATATCCAGGCACAGGTGCGCCGGTGGCGCGCAGCCGGCGGCCGGCGGCCCCTCTGCACGGCGCGCAAATCCTGGATGAACGTCTCGATGCGGGTCGCCCGCTACAAGCGCCGCGACAACACCATCCGGGTCGATCTCTACGATATCCTGGCATTCGATACGGAACGGGCCATCCTCCGGGTCGAGCCCGGAGTGACCATCGGCCAGATCACCCGTTATCTCGTTCCCAGAGGCTGGACCCTGCCGGTGGTCCCGGAGTTCGACGACCTGACGGTCAGTGGGCTAATCCTGGGATTCGGCATCGAAGGCTCATCCCACAAGTACGGCCTGTTCGCCGATATCGTCGAGGCCTGCGAGGTGGTGATCGGGGATGCCACACTGGTGCGCGCTAACCGCGAGGTCCACGCGGATTTATTCCATGCCCTGCCCTGGTCCTACGGCGCGCTGGGGATCCTGGTCGCGGTGGAGCTGCGCATCATACCTTGCAAGCCCTGGGTGCGACTCCGATATCACCCTGTTTATAGCCTGAACGAAGCCTGCGAGGTGTTCGCCCGGGAGGTTTGCCGCCCGGATCCGCCCGAGTTTGTCGAGGGCATTCTGTACGGACGCGACTCTGGCGTAATCATGAGCGGCGATTTCGCCGCCGGCCCGGATCACGCCAAGGTGAATGCCATCGGCTGGTGGTTCAAACCCTGGTTTTACAAACACTGCTGGTCGTTCCTGGAGCGAGGCGGCGGCGAGGAGTCTATTCCCCTGCGACAGTACTACCATCGGCACACGCGCAGCATTTTCTGGGAAGCGGAGCTCATCATCCCGTTCGGTAACCATGCTCTGTTCCGCTCCCTGCTCGGATGGATGATGCCGCCCAAAATTTCTTTTCTAAAACTTACCCAGGGCGAGTCGATCCGCGCTTATTATGAAGACCGGCACGTGTGTCAGGACATCCTGGTGCCGATCAGTTACCTTGCGGATACGATCGAGTTTTTCCACACTAACTTCGAGTGCTATCCGCTCTGGCTTTGTCCGCACCGGACGTTCCGCACCCAACCTCAGGGTTTCTTGAAGCCGTCCCAGGAAGCCCGCGATTATGAGATGTTCGTGGATGTCGGTGCCTACGGTGCCCCGGGGGCGGTCCGACGCGGCGAGCCCTACGATTCCCGGCGCGCTGTCCGCAGGATGGAGGACTTTGCGATAGCGCATCGCGGTTACCAGTGTCTATACGCTATATCAGAACTGACACGCGACGATTACCGCCGGATGTTCGACTGCGCCCTGTATGACAGCGTCAGGCAGAAATACCACGCGGCAGGTGTCTTCATGGATACCTACGACAAGGTGAAACGGCCGGCGTGAGAAGCGGGCCCCAGTCGATGTACGGAAGTACGAAGGGTATTGCCGGGTACTGGGTCAGTTTGAACTAACTATGCTTTGGGCGTGCGAGTCCAGATACGCGTAGAATATTTGCCCCATGCAGGGGTCGATAATTGTAGGGCCGCGCCACCAACCACGAAGCACCGTCCCTGGCGCACCGGCGCAGCGTAGCGGGCGTGGTCGGCGGCGGGCAGAGATATGTAGCGGCGGGTATGGGGCGGGGGTTAATAGACTATCTCGCGCGCACGTGCAATGCTAACGGGTATGGAAAGACGGCTCAAGCGCCCACGCGACACCTTTGCTCTCGCTAAGCTCATAGGCGACATTGCGACGGGGCAGGTTGAAGATCGAATAGAGGACGGCAAAGATCCGGCTGCAGTGAGTCGGGGAAAACTTGGCGGTAAGGTCGGTGGAGGCGCTAGAGCTAAAAAGCTGTCACACGAACAACGTAAGAAAATTGCGTTAGCTGCTGCTAGGAAGCGGTGGGCGCGTTAGAGCATTTCTCGGCTCAGCTTGACAAAGCGACACATACTGCCGATATTTAAAGTACCGGTAATGGGAATTGAACAGCGCAAGATGATTCCCATAACTGGTGATGTGGGGAAGGCGGCGCCTGGAGTCGAACCAGGTTTCCTAGAATTGAAAGGTCCAGTGCCTGACCGTTCGGCCACGCCGCCGGAATGAGAAGATTTTTTTTAGGTTACATCAATATCTTCTCCTGACGCCTCGCTAGAGAGATCTTGCGGGGCGTCTCTATTTTCTACGTCGGTAATCAATTCTTGGAGTTTGCTAGCTTTGGTTCGGCGGCGTCCGGGATACCATTCGGCAAGCCCCCACGTCCCGCGACCGACGCGCAAGATGTCCCCGCCGGCATTGTCTAATCGGTGAAGTACCGAGCCAACTGAGTTCGCAAAATTCCCCGAGGCATGGGTCATTCCGCCGCGCTCCAATGCTTCGGCAATTTCTTGCGTGGTCTTGGCTGCTTTGCTCATCACCAGGAACTTCTTTGCCGCATCTGGAATACTCATCTGGAAGAAAGCATCGCGCTTGATCTCAATGTTTTCGGAGACAGTGCCAATAAAAGACGCGCCAGCAGTATCAGTACTGGATTGAGTCGGCGTTACACCAACGATTCTCTCAACCGCTTTGATCGCAGCGTTCAGGTCGTCCCGCTTTGCAATCAAGTCGGCTAGGACAACTGAATAATCAATGTTTTCAGAGGACATATATTCCTGTCTGTGCTATGCTTGAATTAGGAAAGGAAGGCCGAAGCCCATCTTCAGCCTTCCGTCCTTGGCACTGGTTTCCCTAGTGCCTCGCCCTTTCTAGGGGCGTTTAACGTGTCACAAGGCTCACCTCCTTACCGTTTGTGAATCACCGTCAGAGGCCCATCCTCTGACGGTGTTGTTATTCTAAACGAGAATCCTGACGCGTTACAACAGTACCGCTAGCTTTTTGTCGTAATGCTTGACTCGTAACTTATTCTCAAGCATAATGGTCATATTGCGGAAGCGGCCATGAACAAGCTACCGGACTGTAAAACGCGCTCAGATTCTCGGCCTAATGGTTGAAGGCATGTCGATCCGCGCCATCTCCCGCATGACCGGGGCGAGCAAGAACACTATTGTCAAGCTGCTGGCTGACGCTGGGGAAGCATTCACCGCGTACCAGGATAAGGC
>JALZJW010000198.1 GCA_030859565.1 Pseudomonadota bacterium | reverse complement strand
CCCGCTTGAGACATGTTCGCGCTGCAGCTCGGATGGTCTCCGGATCCGTCGTCGCTTGCTCTCGCGTGACGTCGCGGGTCACTGTCCGGAAATCATCATAGCGGAGTTTGATACCGATGGTCTTCCCAAGGTACCGGGTGGGGAGATCCGCATCGGAAAATACCGTCAATCCGTCCGGTTCCTGCAGCTCCGAGGCGAGCTTGGCGAGGAGCTTGTTGGGTGTGATCCCAATGGAGCAAGACGGCCGGTTGCGCGTCGCACGTTGGCCTTGATGCGCTGAGCGAATTCTACGGTGACACCTGATCACATGCCGAGGCGCAGGGCGTCACGGGCCCGCCGCTCGTTCATCGCCCGGACGAGGTTTAGGATCTCCTCGAAGGTGGGGATCTCGAAGATCCCGTCGAAGCGCGTGTTGTCGGGCCGGAGTTCCGGGAGCCGTTCTCTCGCGCGGAGCGTTTTGACCTCGGCGAGTGTGAAGTCCTCCGCGAACCAGCCGGTTACCGGCTCGCCGTCGATGGACTTCTCGGTCCTGCGATCGGCGAATTCGGGACGAGAGGCAACATCGGTCGTGCCCCCGATCTCGTTTTCATGGCGCGCGATGAGCACACCGTTCTTGGTGATGACGACGTTGGGCTCGATGAAATCGGCGTCCTGCTCGATGGCCATGGCGTAGGCCATGAGGGTGTGCTCGGGGAGATAGCCGCTCGCCCCGCGATGGGCGATGACGATCCCGATTGGCGGCCACACGCCCCGACACTGTAGCATAAAGGCCATGCGCTACCTCCTCGCCCTCGACCAAGGTACGACCAGCTCCCGCGCCTTACTCTTCGACGAGCACGCGGCCTTGCTGGGGATGGCCCAGGAGGAGCATCTCCAGGACTATCCGCAGCCGGGCTGGGTCGAGCACGATCCCGAGCTGCTCTGGCAGACCCAGCTCCGGACGGCCCGCCAGGTGCTGGCCGAGGCCCGAGTGAGCGCACGCGAGGTCGCGGCTATCGGGATCACCGACCAGCGCGAGACGACCCTGCTCTGGGAGCGGACAAGTGGCCGGCCGCTCGCGAAGGCCATCGTCTGGCAGGACCGCCGCACGACGGGGCACTGCGAGCGCCTGCGGGCGGCGGGTCTCGAGCCCATGGTCCGGGACAAGACCGGGCTCCTCCTCGACCCCTATTTCAGTGCCACGAAGCTCGCCTGGTTGCTCGACCAGGTGCCGGGCGCGCGCGCCCGGGCCGAGCGCGGGGAGCTCTGCTTCGGGACGGTCGACAGCTTCCTGCTCTTTCGGCTCACGGGCGGCGCGGTGCACGCCACCGATTGCTCGAACGCCGCCCGCACCCTGCTCTTCAACATCCACACCCTAGCCTGGGACGAGGAGCTGCTACGACTCTTTGAGATCCCGCGCTCGCTGCTCCCCGAAGTGCGGCCGAGCGCCCATGTCTTCGGCGATACAGAGGCGGGGCTCTTCGGTGCGCCCATTCCGATTGGCGGGATGGCGGGCGATCAGCAGGCCGCGACCTTCGGCCAGGCCTGCTTCGACCCCGGCATGGTCAAGAACACCTACGGCACCGGCGCGTTCCTCCTCATGAACACGGGCCACACTCCGATCGCCTCGCGCCACCGGCTCTTGACCACCGTCGCCTGGCAGTTGGGCGTTGGAGCGCGGCCCACCTATGCCCTCGAAGGCAGCATCTTCGTGACCGGGGCGGCCGTGCAGTGGCTGCGTGACGGTCTCGGGCTCATCCGCGATGCGGCCGAGACCGAGGCCCTGGCCCGCTCGGTCCCGGACAATGGCGGGGTGTATATAGTCCCGGCCTTCGTGGGATTGGGGGCACCCTACTGGGACCCCGAGGCACGTGGCACTCTCACGGGCCTCACGCGCGGGACGGGGCGCGCCCACCTCGCGCGCGCCGTGCTGGAGGCGGCGTGCTATCAGACCCGCGACGTTGTCGAGTCCATGCAAGCGGATGCCGGCACGCCGCTCTCCGAGCTGCGCGTAGACGGAGGCATGGCGCGCAACGACTTCTTTCTGCAGCTTCAGGCCGATTTGCTCGGGATCCCGGTGGCGCGTACCGCCATCACTGAGACGACGGCGCTTGGGGCGGCCTATTTTGCCGGGCTCGCCACGGGGTTGTTCGAAAGCACAGAGGAAATCGCGGTGGGCTGGCGCCCCGAGCGACGCTTTGAGGCCGCGATCTCTCAGGACCGGCGCGATGCGCTTTACGCGGGATGGAAACATGCGGTCGCTCGGGCGCGGCTTAGGGCGCTAGAACTGCAGGCGAGTCATCTTTGACTGCATCACGTCGGCCGGATAAAATCGAGTGCCGTAAAGCCTGTCTGAGATCGACAAAGCCGATGCCGTCGCGGCCTCGCAGCGGATCGAAGGCGTCGGCCTGTTGCGACTGAGCGCGTCCGTATCCTCCGGCATGTGCCCATCGCTGATCTATCGTAGTGTCCGGCTTGAGCCGGACCGTCAGCCATCGCTGCCATTCGAACCCGCCTTCGTCTTTGTTCGCCATCCACGCGCGCGCAGATATGTGATTCGTGTGGCCGACGATGGAACGGTCCGGGTGACCATTCCGCGGTGGGGCTCGAAGCGCGAGGCTGCGGCATTCGCGGACCGGGAGCGAGCCTGGATACAGAAGCAGCAGCAACGGCGTGAGCAGGAGCGCCTGCGTCCGAAACCCACGACGATATCGTCGGCAGTCGAGCGCGAACTCCGAGACCGCGCGAAGCGCGAGCTCCCCGCCCGCCTTCTGGAACTAGCCGCCCTGCACGGCCTTACGGTCACTCGGATCAGCGTCCGCAACCAACGCTGGCGGTGGGGCTCGTGCTCCCGGAAGGGCCGTATCTGTCTGAACTGGCGCCTTGTGCAGATGCCAGATTCAGTCCGCGACTACGTGATGATCCACGAGCTGATGCACCTGAAGCGGATGGACCACTCGCCGAAGTTCTGGAAGCTTGTCGCGGGGGCTTGTCCGGACTTCAAATCGGCTCGCGTATGGCTGCGTGCAATCCGAAATCTTTGAGGTCACAAAGACTAGCACCGCATCGGGCTAAAAAGTTAGCTTCCATCTGCCGGTTCCGATCTGCTTACCGCGCAGGTACCCGCCTTGACTCACCTCGCTGTGGTACTCTTAGGAAATATCGGTCGGCGGTGTCGAATTGCCGGAGCATTTTGTGCCAAATATTCGTGACATGAGCAACGCTAGCAAGTTATGAAGGCCCTCGCCATGCATCACACGTTGGGACAACACCTGGGTATTCCGGGGCCCCCGCCTGCCCCTATCCTTGGACGTTGGGCCAACATGCTGCAATTCGGCCGCGACCCCCTCGGGCATGCTGGACGGCTCTTCGGGCGCTACGGTCAGGTGGTCGTGCTCGCGAAGGGTGCCAAGACCAATCTCTATTCCCCCCTCGACGATTGCCCCGCTACGGTCCTCGCTTACGGTCCCGAGGCCACACGCGCGGCCAGCACGCAGCACGATATCTATTTCAAGTATCCACTCTCTGGCCCAAGGTATCGGTTGAAGGACCGTTCGAAGCGCACGGCACCGCTCAGACATTTCGCAGTGGGGCTATTCGGGATCAACTTAGAGGAACACCGCGAGCATCGCCGGCTGGTCATGCCCGCCTTCCACACCAGGCGGGTGGGCTCCTATCTCGACACCATGGTCGAGGTTACCGAATCGTGCCTCGATGTCTGGCGTACCGGCGAGCAACGTAACATGATGCAGGAACTACGGGTTCTCACCATGCGTATCGCCACGCGCACCCTGTTCGGTGCGGATATAGGTGAGCGTGGTCGCAGAATCGGCCCGCTGCTCCAAACGGCATTCAACGCACTCGTTCATCCCTTGAGCCGACTTTTACCCTATGACGTCCCAGGCTTACCCTTCCATCGATTCCTCACTTTGATCGGTGTATTAGATACCGAGATGCGCCGCATTATTGAACAGAAGTGCCAGGCGGGTCGTGAAGGCGACGACATGCTCTCCATCCTGCTACAAGCGCGCGATAGCGAGAGCGGGCTTGCGCTGAGTGAAGACGAATTGATCGGGCACACAAACGTCTTTTTCCTCGCAGGTCATGAGACCACCGCTAACGCGCTCACCTGGACGTTGTTCTTACTATCCCAACATCCGGGCGTTGCGGCTGATTTGGTGGACGAACTCGAATCAGTGTTACACGGGGCAGCGCCCACGTTGGCGCAACTGGAACAGTTACCGTTCCTCGACCAGGTCGTCAAGGAGAGCCTGCGCATGTTCACGCCCGCCGTGTTTAACGGCAGAGTGACCTCGCAGCCGACCCAGTTCTGCGGCTACGGCCTGCCGGCCGGAACGGAAGTGTTCGTGAGCATCTATCATACCCACCGTATGCCGGAGATCTTTGCGGAACCTACACGCTTTCGTCCCCGACGCTGGGATAGTAGCCACCCCTCGATTTTTGAGTACAACCCCTTCAGCGCCGGTCCGCGTATGTGCATCGGCTGGCAGTTCGCCCTGCAAGAGATAAAAATCGTGCTCGCACTGCTCATGCAGCGGTTCCGGCTCCAATGCGTGCCAAACGTCGTTATCAATCGCGCGGCGAGTATCGTGCTGACGCCAGAACGCGGATTGCCCATGACCATCCATGCCCAGGACCGGCGGTTCCACTCTGGCGTTGGGGATGTGCGCGGGAACGTGCGGGAAATGGTGGAACTACCAACCTGATTCAACCCGGCCCCAGGCTTTCGCTCGCGGCTATCTTGTGATCGCTGTACGCCACTCGAATACTGCCGTACCCTCCCCCTTTATCCAAGCAGTAAAACTTCTGTGTCGCGAATTCGTAAGTCTACCTGAATATTAGGGCAAAACGCAGTCTTGTCCCGGAGGCGAAAGCTGTTAACGTTTCCCGCATGTGGGAGCTATTCATTTTCCCGCCGCGGGCATGACTCATCGCGAGGTCCAACGAAATTAAAAGGCCGAGAATACTTGCGGAGCACAGGTTTCTGTGGCCTACAATCAAGCGGTGTTTATTTCAATGATCATTCCCGCCTCGCGCAGTCGTTCAACGAGTACCTCACCGAGCCCGGTGGCCGGCGTCAGGACGCCTCCGCGCTCATACCCGCCAGGCAGGGCATCGGTG
>JALZJW010000197.1 GCA_030859565.1 Pseudomonadota bacterium | reverse complement strand
GTGGTCATAGGCGTATGCAGCCTCGAGGTTGATCGCTTAACTATAGCAGTGAGAGCTTGTGATTAAATCTACTGCGCAGCCCGCCCGCATCGTTGCGCGGTGCTCGGAATCCTCATGTATTTCCACATACACTGCGGTTGCTCGCCTCGTCCTTGAAGCACGCCCCTTTGGGGCTTATGCGCCGTTTCGCTCCCGGCGAAACGGTCCTGCGCGCCGTGCGCCTCGCGGGCGGGCTTGCTCGCTACGATTTCTTCACAAGCTCTGAGTTGGCTCGTATCCCATTCAGGTGCTATCGCTCGACGGCGTTGTAAAATGTGCTCCAACGCTTAGGGACTGACCTATATGACCGGCTAACGCGCGGAAGATTTTTTTAACCTTAGAAGTCCGCGGTGTATCGCCTAACCGCTGACCTTCCCGATGAACGGCAGGGTCAGCATGCCCCCGAGCCGATCCACCTTCAGGGGATCGCGAAACGTCTGGATCCCGAGGATCATCTCGGTATGGCCCTTCCTCGGCGCTTGGCGGTAAGTCCCGAACAGGCGATCCCACCAGGGGAGGTTGAAACCGAAGTTGGAATTGGTCTCGTCCTCTTCAATCGAATGATGCACCCGGTGCATGTCGGGCGTCACCACCAGCCAACGTAAGCAGTGATCGATAAGCTCCTGCATGCGCACATTGCTATGATTAAACATCGAGGTGGCATTGAGTAGGACCTCGAAGGCGAGCACCGCCGCAGCCGAGGGCCCGAGTACCACGATCACCGCAAATTTGATCACCATCGATAATAGGATCTCGAGGGGATGAAAGCGGGTCCCGGTGCTCACGTCGAAGTCAAGGTCCGCGTGATGGACGCGATGCAACCGCCACAATAGGGGCAACGCATGAAACATGACGTGTTGGAGATAGATGGCGAAATCGAGCACCATCACGGAGATTACGAACGCGAGCGCTTCCGGGCATTCGATGTAATTGAGTACTCCCCAGCTTTGCCGCTCCGCGAAAAGCGCCATGCCGACCGCCGCCCCCGGGAAAACCAATCGCAACAGAACAGTATTCAGGGCGACGACGGCGAGATTGGCGCTCCACCGCCCCGCTCGCGCTAGCGCGAGCGCACGCTTAGGTGCCTTGAATTCCCACAGGCACATGACCGCGAATACGCCGGCGAAAAACGCCAGGCGGATCGCGGCTTCGTGGCTGATAATGAATTCTTGCATGTCTTCACGATGGTCGCTGAGCCGTCGCTTATCCGCCACGCGCATGACCCTGAACCTGCAACTCGTGCAGCATCTGAATAGCTTTTTGATACTGGGCGGGGGTCAATCTCTTGGCGAGCCGATCGCGCTCGACCGCGGCATCCTTATCTTCCTGTTCGGCGGCCATGGCATACCATAAATAGGCGAGGGTTTCGTCCTTGGATACGCCCGCCCCATCGCGGTACATCCCGGCCAACATGAGTTGGGCATGCTTGAGGCCAAGTTCTGCGGCCCGTTTATACCATAGGACCGCTTCCGTCACGTCTCGGCGCACCCCCTTGCCATCGTCGTACATCAGGCCAAGATTGAACAGGGCCTCGGAATCACCTCGCTCACCCGCCCTCTTGAACCAATGCGCGGCTTGCTCGTAATCCCTGGGTACGCCCTGGCCCTCGAAATACATGATGCCGAGGTTAAACTGTGCGCCCGGATCGAGCACGGCGGTGGCTTTTACAAACCACTTCGCCGCCTGTGTCTGGTCGCGAGGGACCCCGCGCCCATTAGCGTACATGAGAGCCAGCTGGTATTGCGCCTCCATATCACCGCGCTCGGCAAGCGGCGTCAGATCCCGCACCACCTTCGCATAGTCACCCTTTTGGTAGGATTCTTCGATGGCCCGCATATCCGCGCCGGGGACGGCTTCCACCTCTACCTGCGAGTAACCGGGGGCGGCAAAGACCCAGAGAGCGATAAGCGCCCGAAAAAAATGCCGGCCGGTCCGCGTCGACCAAGCGTGGATTTCCCGTATCATTCAAAAACCCTGAAAGCAGCACTTGCAATGGATCTCCGCCTATTATACGCACACCGAATTAAGCCGTGCGCCCGGATAACGCGGGACTCGCATATCGATCTGCTTGTGCTACTATTATTGGCAACCATCGTTCTCGCCTGTTTGACTCGCGACTAGCCTCGAAACGGACCTCTCGCCTGCTGATCCCGATGTTGCTGATTCCAGCGATTGACCTCAAGGACGGTAAGTGCGTGCGATTGCGGCAAGGCCGTATGGACCAAGACACGCTGTATTCGGAAGACCCGCTGGCCATGGCCAGGCATTGGGTCGCGGCGGGAGCGCGCCGGCTCCATGTCGTCGACCTGAATGGGGCGATGGTCGGTAAACCTGTCAACGCCACTGCGATCCGCGGCATTTGCCAAAGTCTCCCGGACGTGCCGGTCCAAGTGGGAGGCGGGATCCGCGACGAAGACACGATTCAATCCTATCTCGATGCCGGGGTGCGATACGTCATCATCGGCACCAAGGCAGTGACGACACCGCATTTCGTCTCGGACATGTGCATCGAATTCCCGGGGCATGTCATGGTCGGGCTGGATGTCCGTGACGGCAAGCTCGCGCTCGAGGGTTGGTCGAAGCTTTCTCATCACACCGCGGCCGATCTTGCCCAGCGTTTCGAGCAGGAAGGCGTTACCGCCATCGTCTACACCGACATCAGCCGCGATGGGATGATGAACGGCGTCAATGTCCAGGCCACCGCGGCCCTGGCGCGCGGGATCACCGTGCCCGTCATCGCCTCGGGCGGGATCCGCAATCTGGAAGACATACGCGGCCTATGCGAAGTCGCGCACGAAGGCATCGAGGGGGCCATCACAGGCCGGGCGATCTACGAGGGCAGCCTTGATTTTACGAAGGCCCAGCGGCTCGCCGACGGCGTGCGGATTGCGGATGATGGGGCTCGCTAAACGCATTATTCCCTGCCTTGACGTGGACGCCGGCCGGGTGGTCAAGGGGGTGAAATTCGTCGACATCCGCGACGCCGGCGATCCGGTCGAGATTGCGCGCCGCTATGACCAGCAAGGCGCTGATGAATTGGCGTTCCTGGATATCACGGCCAGCCGCGACGCGCGCGACACGTTGGCGCATGTGGTCGAGGCCGTCGCCGCTCAGGTGTTCATCCCGCTGACCGTCGGCGGCGGGATCCGCAGCGTCGAGGATATACGCCGGCTCCTGAACGCGGGCGCCGACAAGGTTAGCATCAATACCGCGGCGGTGCACGATCCGGAACTGGTGCGCCGAGCTTCGGACCGCTTCGGTTCCCAGTGCATCGTGGTGGCCATTGACGCGCGGGCGGCACCGGCCGCGAACCAGGCGCCACAAAGGTGGGAGGTTTACACCCACGGCGGAAGAAATGGCACCGGGATCGACGCCCGCGCATGGGCCGCCAAGATGGAACAGCTCGGCGCCGGGGAACTCTTGCTGACCAGCATGGACCGCGACGGCACCGGCGACGGATTCGATCTCGCTCTAACCCGGGAGATCGCCGATGGGGTGCGCATCCCAGTCATCGCCTCGGGGGGAGTGGGCAACCTCGATCACCTGGTGGACGGCGTCTGTATCGGCAAGGCCGATGCGCTGCTCGCCGCGAGTATTTTTCATTTCGGTGTGTACACGGTGCGCGCCGCGAAGGAACGGATGCGCGAGGCTGGCATCGAGGTCCGCCTTTAAGCTATCGTGAGCACCATGCAAAGCGAGATCAGGTCGCAGTCGACAGGGTGGCTGGATAGAGTCGCCTGGAGTGAAGACGGACTGGTGCCCGTGGTGACCCAGGAATCGGGCTCGGGCAAGGTTCTTATGCTGGCATGGATAAATCGCGAGGCGCTGCGTCTGACCGCCGAGACGAAGCAGGCCTTCTACTGGTCGCGCTCACGGCAAGCGCTTTGGCGCAAGGGCGAGCAATCCGGCCATACCCAGCATGTGGTCGAGATCCGTCTGGACTGTGACCGCGACGCCGTGCTCCTCATCGTGGAACAAGCGGGCGGCATCGCCTGTCACACCGGTAGGCGCAGTTGCTTCTTCGATCGCCTTGAGCGCGATCATTGGATTGCCGATGGCGCGATCATCAAGGACCCGGCACGGATTTACGGCCCGGGATGACGGCGTGCGGCGGGCGCTTCATCGGCGATAAGATGCGGCAGGAATCATGAGCACTGTCCTCGACCGGCTCGCCGCCGTGATCGAGGCGCGCAAGGGCGCCCCGCAAAGCGGGTCCTACGTCGCGAGCCTCTACGCACAGGGCCTCGACGCGATCTTGAAAAAGCTCGGTGAGGAAACCATCGAAACCATACTCGCGGCTAAAAGCGGTGATCGCCGTCAGCTTATCCATGAGACCGCGGACCTCTGGTTTCATAGCCTGGTCATGTTGGCGGCGGCCGGCAGCGGGCCGGGCGAGGTGCTGGCCGAGCTTGAGCGGCGTTTCGGACAGTCGGGCATAGACGAAAAGGAAAGCCGGACGAAGCAGGGATAAACTCGGCGCACGCATGCACGTCCGGCCGCGGCGTCTTAATCGTTCATCTTAGAGGAGATCCGCCCCATGGGCATAGGCGTTTCGGAACTACTGGTCGTATTAGCGATCGTGGCGCTGCTGTTCGGCACCAAAAAACTACGCAACATCGGCACGGATCTCGGGGCCGCCATCAAGAGCTTCAGGAAAGCCACCGCCGAGAGCGAGGAGGCCGCCGACGCGCCCCCGAGGGGCTCCGATTCGGACGGCGGCCCGGCCGAGAAACGCAACGACCGGCTCTAGCCTTATGTTCGACATCGGGTTTTGGGAGCTATGCCTGGTCGGGGTCGTGGCGCTGATCGTGCTCGGACCCGAGAAGCTTCCGCGCGCCGCGCGCACGGCCGGATTGTGGCTCGCGAAGGCCAGACGGACCCTGGCGACGGTCAAGGAAGAGGTCAATAGAGAGCTGGATCTGGAAGACCTCAAACAACTCGGCGCAAGCTACCCATCCAAGACCGGCCCGGCCGCACCTCCGGATCTCGCCGCACCATCCGGCCCGGCATCGGCGCCGCGCGTGCTCGCGGAGCCAGGGCGCCAGGAAAATGCCGACAACGCCCCCTGACGCTCCGCAGGAGGCGGAGGAACAGCCCTTCCTATCGCATCTGGTTGA
>JALZJW010000196.1 GCA_030859565.1 Pseudomonadota bacterium | reverse complement strand
GATCACGGCTGTGCCGCCAGGCTTCAGCACCGATGAATCTCCTCCAGAACCGGATCGAGTTTACCCACGTGCTCCATCACCTGGTTGCACAGAACGCATCAAAAGCCGCGTCCGGCAGGGGTCAGCGGCTCTCCGGGTCGATCACTGTATCGACCTAGGGTCCCGGCAGAACGTCAATGCCAAAATACTTGCTGACACCCCCAAACACGCATTGTAGGCTTGTCCTCGCACCCCACGTCAAGCACCTCGCCCCCACCAAGCGCGGACAGTGCCTGTACGAGGTCGGACCGCAGGTCCTTCATCGCCAGCCATTGAAAATGCACAACCGTTGCCGCGGGTGCATGCCACACAGACTGTCATAAAGGGCGCTATACGCCCGACCCAGGGCGCTGGTCATGCCTGCCCCCAATGACATTTCAGGGAGATACCCGCGACCCGCAGCCGGCTGGGCCAGAGCCTCCGACGTATGTCTTTTGTTATCCTGGCACCCGATCCAGAGCCGCCGTCCTGGCCTCAATAGGCTTTCTAGCAACGCAATTGATGTAGGGGGAAGTTGAGCGGTTTGGCGTGAAGACGGGAACGGCGCCGTCCAATATCCAGAAAGCCTTGGAAACCCACGATCTCAGCCGCACCAACGGAACGTACAGAAAACTCCCACGCTGCGACTCGATATTGACCACCCCCAGGTTTACGAAGATGAAGTAGCTGCGCGTCACGATATCGAGCCCGGCATCTGCGTGAGCGCTCGCCAGCGCGTTTCAGTCCAGCGGCACATGGATGTCGTAGACTCTCCGGTCTGCCCACTTCTGCAGGAACACGAGCTGCATGAGTATTTTGTGGCGGCCGAGCGTGAGGCATTGGCCAAGGAGTTAGCACGGTTGGATGTGGATCTGCCGGCGGTGACGCTTGAGGGTGAGTTATACCGACGGGTGGTGCGCTGCCAGGAGACCTATGTGAGTGCGGCGGGCCCGGTTCAGGTGATGCGGAGCTTATATCGGCGTGGACGAGGTGAAGAGGGACGCTGTGTCCGCTGGAGCTACGTGCGGGCATTGTAGAGGGCCGCTGGACGCCGCTCGCGGCTCAGCAGGTGGCTTTTGTGGTCGCGCATCTGACGCCGCAGGAAGGCGAGGATCTGTTTCGGGAGCTAGGGAACATGACGCCTTCGAAATCGAGCCTTGACCGGCTGCCCAAGCAACTGAGCCGACCCTCCCCCTTGACCCGGCTCGCGCGAGACGGCAAACGGTCCTGAAATTTGGTACCTCGGGCCGATAAATGGCCCGAAAATTCCCCGAAGTGGGTATCCACTTCACCCCACCGGGTACCAGATGTAGTATGGGACGATGGGCGATCCATTCCAACCGCGTGCTGGTGTGGACTATCCGCGCACGTTTTAGGAGTTTGACGAGTGGTTTGCGACCGAGGCTGGATGTCGGGATTATCTTGTGCGACTTCGATGGCCCATGGGTTTTCGATGCCCGCACTGTGATGCGCGAGATGAACCGTGGGTTACGGCACGCAACTGCCTACGTTGCAAGGGCTGTCGAGGCGAGGTTTCAATCACGGCGGGAACCTTGTTTGCCGGGACACGCAAGTCATTGCGAGCGTGGTTTCTGGCCATTTGGTTTGTGACGAGTCAGAAGCGCCAGCGCGCTGGGGCTGCAACGCGTGCTGGGTTTAGGGAGTTATCAAACGGCATGGACGTGGCTTCACAAGATGCGGCGCGCCATGGTATTCGCGGGGAGGATCGTCTCAGCGGGGCAGTCGAGGTGGATGAGACCTTTATCGGGGCACCGGAAGAAGAGGTTCACGGCCGTGAGACCGAGCATAAAGCCATCGTGGTGGTGGCGGTAGAGACACGCGGACGAGCAATGGGGCGCATTCGGCTACAGCGTATCCAAGACGCTTCAGCGGGGCAGATCATTCCCTTCACCCAAAAGTCAATCAGCGAAGGCGCCTCGATCATTACGGATGGGTGGCGAGGATACGCCGGATTGAAAAGCCTCGGGTATGAGCACACCACCAGAAACATCAAACGTAGCGGTGTTCCTGCCCATGAACTTCTACCCCGGGTCCATCGGGTTGCCTCCCATTTGAAGCGATGGTTTCTCGGAACGCTTCAAGGTGGCGTTCAGCGCCGTCATCTCGACTATTATCTGGACGAATTCACGTTTCGCTTCAATCGTCGTACGTCACGGTCACGCGGATTACTCTTCTACCGCTTAATGCAGCAAGCGGCTACGACGGATTCAGTATCGTATAGACGCCTGTTGAGCGGGACGGAAGCACCCAACCACAATATATAGATAGAGGTGGGGCGAAGTGGATACCCACTTTCCCCGATTCTGGACCGAGACTTGCCTGATTGACAATTCCCAGGTCCAACAGTACTGTTCCTTTCGACGAAAAAGGGCGTTTATTCTTCCTAGCGCGGCCTCAGGCCGCAACCAAATGCCATACGAAACTTCTTCTCCAAATGCAAAGAAGTCACGGCGGAAGAATCTACGTTTTTCGGAGACTACGTTCCGAAAAGCGGCCCCTGTCGGGGCAGTAGATATCGAGAATATTTTGTCAGTGTTGTTTTTGTAAGCGCCTATACGCGCGCGATATCAGCTTGCCGCGCGAAGATGGCAGGCGGAGCGGTTGGCGTCTACTTCGCCCAACTAACGGAATGTTAGTGAAACTACGGGAGCTGTGACGCTCGAGCGAGGGTGACGATCAGAGCATGAAGCACTTGGAGGATCCGACAACATTTTTGAGCGCGGTGCGTGGCAAGCTACCGCTCGTCCTCTATGAGTTGAACGAGGTGCCTTGGCGCGTCATCGACTGGTATGCCGGTGTCAACCCCGATTCTGAGATCGCCGCGCTGATGGGGCATGCCACGACGTTCACTACCGAAACGCGCGATAAAGGCGAACTGCATCCCTGGACGACGTGGCCATCGCTGCATCGGGGCGCATATAACACACAGCATAGAATTTTTTTCTTGAATCAGGACAGGAGTTGCGCGTCGGGCTTTCCGCCGGTGTGGGAAGTGGCGGCCACCGCCGGCCTGCGCGTTGGCGTCTTTGGTAGCCTGCAGTCCTATCCCGTTCCGCAGGGGCAGCAATACGCGTTCTACGTGCCGGATACTTTCGCGCCCAGGCCAGAAACCCATCCGCCGCGATATTCGCCATTTCAACGCTTCAACCTGCGGCAAACGCGGGCCGACGGAGCGGTCGCAAGCGACGTCAAGGTCGACGGCGCCGTGCTCGAGGACGTGATTCGGCTCCCGGGGGCTGGGGTGACGCTGAGAACTTTCGGCGCTCTGGCGTTGCATCTGCTAAAGGAGAAGCTGAATCCGCTGCACCGGGTGCGCCGGCCGCTGATGCAGCCGCTTGTGGGGTTCGATGTGTTTCGCGATGCTTTGCGCAGATACCGGCCCGATTTCTGCACCTTCTTCACGAATCATGTGGCTAGCGTGATGCATCGGTACTGGAAGTACACGTTTCCTGAGGATTTCGGCTTCGTGCCAAGCACGCGAAGCGATGCGTTCCACTCGCAGAATATTCGAGTTGCAATGGACATCGCGGATCGCCAGATCGGCGAACTACGGAAGCATGTCGACGCGACCGGCGGCCAGCTTGTAATAGCTTCGAGCATGGGCCAGCAAGCGGTTGAGCGTGGAGAATACAAGGGAGAGTTGCGAATCGACGACGTAAGGGCGTTTGCTCGCGCCATTGGATTCAGCGGTTCATTCAAGAACCATCTTGCGATGCAGCCGGACTTCAACTTTGAGTTCGACTCCGCCGCCGATACGGAGGAGTTCTGTGCCAAGGCAGCGCGCGTTGTGGACACTGCCGGAAATAGCGTCTGGTACCGATTCAGGCGAGAAGGAAAAACGGTGAACTTGGGTCTGCTGACGCCGCCGGACCTGCTTTTGCGCCAGGCGTTGTCGGAGTCCGGGGCTTCAAGGGATCTGCCCTTTGATACGTCGGGTGTCAGGGTGATTCAACGCGACGTTGGAACGGGCTACCATCAGCCGTGCGGTTCGTTGATTTGGTATCAGCGTGACTTGGTTCCATCAACTGTGCGCTCGCCGGTTGAGAGCGCCGCAGTAAAACAGATGATTCTGGAGGCTCTAGGTGTCGGCGTCTCCGGGGTTGAGACCAATTTGCTCCAGACCAAAGTGGGAGTTCGCTCATGACGCGCGCTGGCAAGTCTGCTGTTTGTTCGCGATTGCCATTTATTTTGCTGGGCACTCTGGGCAGTAGCGACCACGCTGTGCGTTCCGATACTGTATCTACTCGCGGCCACCTTGCGGCCGTAAACGGAATGGATGCCTACGCCGCAAGCGGCTTAGCTTAAAGCCGAGCTTCTATGCGGATAAAACAACAAAACCGTCCCCGGAAGTACCACATTTTGTTGGTTTATTTATCCGATTCCGTCGCAGGATCTGGCGGACGCTGACGCGGTATTGATGCGTTCGGGTCGGTACCGTGGATAAATTCCAAGGGCAGGAGGCCCTGTTGTCATTTATTCGATGGCCACATCGACTCCTGAGGATGAACCCCGTGGTGTGGATTCTTGTACAGCCTTAACCGGTACAATGTCGCGACCTCACGCGCGCAGTGTGCCAGTATTCTGGTCGCAAGTCCCCGCCTCTTTGAGCCGGAGTACAAGACGCCGCGCCAGATGCACCTTGCGAATGCACTCTGCCGATACAGCGACCTCGATCGAGTCGCGGAATTGCGTTAGCTCAAACACTTAGCTGCAGTGACCACAAGATACTTGCCGTCACGACCTGCCTACGATTACGTTGTAGGGCACCAGGAGGCGTGGCGACCAAGTGGCCGGGCAGTCAGTATTTTCTAATCCTAAAATGAGCCTGAAAAGGTAGAGTCCCCCCTTAGAGAGAAGGACTCCTGACCTCAGGGGGATGCCTGGGGGCGTTGGGAGCCTGGGCGCTGCGGTTGCTGCTCATGGATGCGTTGAGAGAGTTGTTGCCGTGCCTTGTGTAACTGTGCTGCCGCCTCATTGTCGCTTATTTCCATAGTCAGTGCATCGAGTTGCTCGAAGGTGACGCCAGGCTTGAGGAAGCGCGTGGCGTTGGGGAGCGATTTGAGCTTTTCATAGGGGGTCATCATGAGCTCATAGGAATAGCGTTTCCGCTGTTTGCCCTTGGCGTCCCTGATGACCTCTGGAAAGAAGCAGG
>JALZJW010000195.1 GCA_030859565.1 Pseudomonadota bacterium | reverse complement strand
GTCGAGCAATTTCGCCACGAGCTTATTCACATACTCCGAGCCGTTATCGGAGTGGAAGCCGCGAATGACGAAGGGGAAGGCGTCGAGCAGAGTCTCTAGGGCGGGGAGCAGGAAGGCCTCACTGATGGCATTGTGTTCACTGGCGCTTGGCATCGCCTCGGTCCCCGCCATCGCCGGCAACGCGCCGGTCTGCACCGGCCCGGCTGTCGAGCTGCCGCCGGTCTGCAAAGTGCAGTTGCCTTCACCGACGGTGAGTTGCGCGGTCCCGGCTGACGTAGCAGGCCAGCTCGCACAGCCGCAGCTATACCTCGCGCAGCGGGCGAGCGATCTGTTTTCCTGGCAGACCTTTGTCGGCCTGCACTGGCCCGCGTCCAAGACGGAGCGCGGCGTGCCCAATCCCATGCTGAGCCTGGGAGCACCGGAGCCGACGGTGTGGGAAACCTGGCGAGAGGCCGGCGAGGTGTTCCGCCACGATGCCGACGGAAAGCCATTGCCCCCGCTCGGAACGATCCCAGCCCGACTCCGGTGCAATGCACGGAGGGCGAGCGCGTTTTGTACCGTCAATCCAAGGTGGATGACACGCTTGACGATATCGACCAGCCGACCGGTGCCAACGGCACGCTACCGGTAACGCTTACCGATCAACACAGCAAGCTCACGCGCTATGAAATCCGCATGAACCGCATCGCCTATCAGGCGATCACGGCGCCGGGCAATCAGTGGTGGGACGGCAAAAAGCAGGCGACGCTCGCCTCGGTGCGGTTTCCGTCGGGCAGCGTGATCATCAAGGCGGCATGGACTCCGGCGTCAAAGGAAGATGCGGGCCGATTTCACACCGTAAACGCCTGCGTGTGCGATACGCCGGGTCGGTCCGGGCGGCACCTGCAAATCGGAGCGCGTGGGGCTCACCGGTTTTCACGTCATGAGCAAGACGCCGAGCGCACCGCAGTGGATCTGGTCCACCTTCGAGCAGATGGACAATGTGCCCGGCGACTCCTGTGCGCAGCTTGCGCCCGCCGGTTCGCAGGCACCCACTTACTATTCCTACAGTTCCGCTGCGCCGGTCAATCAGCAGACGCAGGCAGGTACCCCCAGCCAAATCTGCCGCCACATACCCATCCCCAGTGCCAGACCGGTGTGCGGCAACAACGGCGACGCGAGCGACAATGTGCTGGCTCTCAATCAGGCCATGCAAACGGCGCTCGTCGGCACGCCCTTTGCGCATTACGGATTGATCAGCACGCAGTGGCCGCTGCCGGGCTGGACGCCGCCCGACGGGCCCAACACGGTTTTCAGCGTGCTGCCCGCCTTGCTCGGCAACACCACGCTGGAGTCTTTCATCCAGGGCACTTCGAGCTGCATGGGTTGCCACGCCATGGCGCGCACCAAGCGCCACGCGAGCACGAACCCGGCCGACCGCGGCTTTGTCTCTTCCGACTTCACCTTCGTCCTGGGTCTCGCGCGGCCGGTGCTGGCCCCGCTGCCGCTGCTCAAGGGACTGTCCGCGGCCGACTGTCAAGGAACGAATGCCACCGATCCCAAATGCGTGGGCCTGGCCGTGGCTATCGATACCTACAATCAGCTCCCGGAAAATACCGGCGCCTTGCTGCATTGTTCGAGCTGCCATCTCGATGCCGGCCGCAATCCGCGCGCCTCGTGGTGGGCGGGCATGATCGAAAAGTATTCGCAGCCGAAGTACAAGGACAAGGGAGGCATTGCCGGCCGCATCAACCAGTGTTTCGAAAACAGTCTCAACGGCAAGGCCCTTTGTACGCCTAATGACATGGGTCTCTGCCCGGACAATCCGCAGATGAACGGTCTCGTCGCCTACATGGCGTGGCTATCCAAGCCACAGAATAATCCCGACCACATTCCCAAGCCCGCCCATGCGTTCCCGGCGATCGGCAGCGGCGTGGGGATAGGCGCCAACGGGGCGTCGATCTATCTGCAAAAGTGCGCGTTCTGCCACGGCGCGGACGGGCAGGGGCGCTACGAGAGCAACAGCTATTTCCGTCCCGCGCTATGGGGCAACCGTTCCTTCAACGCCAAGGCCGGCATGGATTCGGCCAACGACCTGGCACCTTTTCTCTACGGCAATATGCCTCTTGGTTCCGGCGGTGAATTGACCAAGCAAGAGGCGATGGACCTGGCCTGCTATATCGATGGCCAAAACCGGCCGGCCGGGTCTCCCCCGCCGAATGCGGCGACACCGAGCGGCGTAATCTGTGGCGCGCCGTTGAAGTGAGGTGCCGCGCAGGCAGTGAGCCGGCTTTATCGTAAGATAGCGCTTCCGTAACCCCGCAAGAGTTCTCCCATGGCCGAGACTCGCCCCCGCGTCGCCGACAAACGGCGCACTTTCCATCAATTGCACGAGGCCGGTTGCTTCGTCATCTCCGAATCCCCAGAACACAGAACCGGGGACGCACACCTTTTATTCTGTGCTAAGCTTTGGGCATGCCAAGAATTGCCCGCCCGGTGTTTGCTGGCGTTCCCCACCACATCACCCAGCGCGGCAACCGGCGCGAGGATGTCTTCTTTAACGAGGCTGACCGCGCAGCCTATCTGGCATGGCTGGGCGACTACTGTGCGAAGTACAAAGTCCGCGTCTTGGCCTACTGCTTGATGACGAACCACATTCACGTGGTGGCGGTTCCGGAAGCTGACCAGTCGCTGGAAAGAGTCTTCCGACCCTTGCATACCCGGTATGCGCAACGCATCAATCGAGCGAAGCATTGGAAGGGACACGTGTGGCAGGGGCGTTTTTTCTCATCAGCGTTGGATGAACCTATCTGTGGGCAGCTATCCGCTACGTGGAGCGCAACCCCGTACGGGCGCGGATGGTACGGCACGCCGAGAATTATGCGTGGTCGAGTGCGGCGGCTCACTGTGGTCTCAAAGAGGATCCCGTACTTACGAAAGACCGGGAGTGGCTGAGTCAGGTAAAGTCGGTGGGGGATTGGTCAAAATGGCTCGCCGAGGGGGATCGGCCGGAACAGCTGGAGGTATTGCGCCGGCATGTGGAGCGGGGCTGCCGTGCGGGACAGAGGCCTTCATTCGCCGTCTTGAGCGGCGCGCCGGGCAGCTGTTGCGGGCCTGGCCGCGCGGGCGGCCGAAGAAGGGTGAGCAGCAGAAATAAGGTGTGCGTCCCCTATACCCACGTCTCCTATACCCACGTCCCCTATACCCATGGACCACGCTCCGCCGTTATGGCTTTCTCGTACCATCGGACCTTGTGGCGGTTCATTGAGACCGCCCACTCGTCCCACCGCCGGATACGGAAAACCGTACGTCCGGTGGTGTGGGAGAGCTGACGGGCGCAATCCCGTCAGCTCGACCGATCGCGATAAACACAAGGTCAACACCCAGTGGCTGCGCACCGGGATGGCGTTAACGGTATTCGGTGGTGACATAGTGATCATGCTGGAGCGAGATCGAACTCATCTGGCATTTCGGGCGGATATAATTCGATGCGTGAGTTGTCGGTGATGCCTACACTGTGTGTACCTACAAACACCGCCTCATAAAAGGGTTTTCGACACCTTCGTTAGCGCTCCGTGACCGCACTCCCTCCTGTCAAGACGCGCCGTGGCGGACTCACCTCCACCATGGGGGTTTTCAGCGCGCGCCATGCAGCAGAGCACTTATTTGCGGAGATCACGCATGATTGGGGTCACAACCACACCCTTATCCCTAGCCCGGATTTCTCACGATAGCCAAGAAAAAGGCCGTATCTCGTGGCATAATATGTGTTCGATCAGCATGTTATGCACAATGACGAGGACGGCCTTATGGAAACACAGTGTAACGGGTGGCAGGTGGAATTTCACGGTCTTGGAGCTCGGCGGGTGGTAGGGAGATTTGATGGGGGGAGGATCAGCTCCGATGGGGGTAGTTTGCTGTTGCGCGAGGTGGAGTCGCGGACGCATATTCTGAAGCGCCTGGCGGGGTGTTTCATCGATCATCGGGATCCGGAGTTGATCGAGCACTCGGTGGAGTCGCTCATCAAACAGCGGGTGTATGGGATGGCGCTCGGGTACGAGGATCTCAACGATCACGACACCCTGCGGCACGATGTGTTATTGGGGGTGCTCGGTGAGAAGGAAGACCCAAGCGGTGCGGGGAGGCGCCGAGAGGGGGACCGAGGCAAGGCGCTGGCGGGGAAGAGCACGCTCAATCGGCTGGAGTTGACCTCCGAGAAGGCGGACAAGACGAGCCGTTACAAGAAGATTGTGGCCGACTGGGAAGCGATGGACAAGCTCTTGGTGGAGTTGTTTCTGGAGTCCTATGGGGTCCCCCCGCAGGAGGTGGTGATCGATGTGGATGCGACCGATGATCCGCTGCACGGGCATCAGGAGGGACGTTTCTTCCATGGTTATTACGGTCACTATTGCTATCTGCCGTTGTATTTCTTCTGCGGGGATAAGTTGCTCTGTGCCCGTTTGCGCGAAGCCGATGAGGACCCTGCCGCGGGGTGTATTGAGGAGCTTGCTCGGCTCGTGGGGCAGATCCGGGGGGTGTGGCCCGAGGTGCGGATCATTCTGCGCGGGGATAGCGGTTTCTGCCGCGAGGAGATCCTGCATTGGTGTGAGACCCAGCGAGTCGATTATGTGCTGGGATTGGCGAAGAATAGCCGTCTGAGGAAAGCCATTGCAGAGGAGTTAGTGCAGGCCCGGTGCGCGTATGAGAGCACGGGCGGGCCGGCGCGGGTGTTCAGGGATTTCCGTTACCAAACCTTGGAGAGTTGGTCTACTGAGAGGCGTGTGGTGGGCAAGGCCGAATACTTGCTCAAAGGAGAGAATCCCCGTTTTATCGTCACCTCACTCTCCCGGCAGGAGCAGGACGCCCGCGGCCTCTACGAAGATCTCTACTGTGCCCGCGGGGAGATGGAAAACCGCATCAAGGAACAGCAGATCGCTCTGTTCGCCGATCGCACCAGCACCCAGGCGTTGCGCTCCAATCAACTGCGGCTGTACTTCTCCTCCTTCGGCTATGTGCTCATCGAGACCCTGCGAGCGTTGGGGCTTGGGGGGACCGAGTTGGCGCAGGCGCAATGCGACACCATTCGCCTGAAACTCTTGAAGATCGGCGCCCAGATCCGCATCACGGTGCGCAATGTCTGGATCGCCTTCTCAGAAGCTTATCCCTATGCGAGCCTCTTCCAAGCGGTGCTGGCCCGAGTGCAGCAGATCCCCTTGCGCTGTTAGCCCGAGCG
>JALZJW010000194.1 GCA_030859565.1 Pseudomonadota bacterium | reverse complement strand
AGCTGTCCTTTCTCGGATAAGGTTAAGTTGATTATTACCGTTTACACAATCCCTCTGATACCCTCGGGAGTGGAGCCGGCTCGCGGGTGAAACTTTCCTCGACTGGCTTGCCCCGAAATCAGGCTTGCGATGGCTCGACGTCGGATGCGGCAACGGCGCCTTTACCGAGATGCTCGTCGAGCGGTGTGCGCCGGCCTCGGTACACGGGATAGACCCGTCCGAGAGGCAGCTCGCCTTTGCGCGCACGCGACCCGCGGCGCGCGTCGCACAGTTTCGTCAGGGCGACGCGATGGCACAGCCTTTCCCCGACGACTCGTTCGACGTGGCCGTCATGCCGCTGGTGATCTTCTTCGTCCCCGACCCGGCTCGGGGCGTCGCCGAGATGGTGCGAGTGGTCTGCCCGGGCGGCATCGTCACAGCCTATGCGTGGGACATGGAGGGCGGTGGATTTCCTTACGAAGCGTTGCACGATGAAATGCGTGGGATGGGCGTCTCAGTCCCGACGCCGCCGAGCCCTAACGCGTCTCGAATAGACGTGCTGCAGGACTTGTGGACCGGCGCGGGTCTGGATTCGGTCGAAACGCGGGAGATCACCGTGCGACGGACGTTCGCCGATTTCGACGACTATTGGACGACCATCCTCGGGGGGCCGAGCGTCGGCCCACAGCTCGCGGCGATGGCGTCCGAGGATCGCGCGCATCTCAAAGCGCGGATGCGCGCGCGCCTGCCGGCAGATGCCGCCGGCCGTATCACCTATAGCGCACGGGCTAATGCGGTAAAGGGTCGCGTCCCAAATTAATTTGAAGGATGAATCTCCGTGTGAGGGAGTGATTATGCTCGGGCAGCGGGAGAAGCAGTCTTTCGCCGAACAGGGCTATGGCGTGGTGCCGCAGGCGGTTCCCCTGTCACTCGTCGACGCCGCCCGGCGGGAGGTCGTGAGCCGGGTGGCGCTCGAACCGCCCCCCGCGGGCCATCTCGGGCCGTACTCCTATTTCCTCGCCGGCGTGCCGCCCGGCCCGCTACGCGCCCTGCTCTTCGGCAGCTTGGCGCTCGCGGCCTACTATCGGGAGCACGGGCCCGACGCCCTTCTGCGGTCCGCACCTTACCCGCGGGTCGAACTCTCGGAGCCGCGTCAGGTGGTGGGCCGGGCCGGCGACCTTCTGCTCGCACATTACCTGCTCGGCCATAACATCGGTGGGAACATCACTGCGTTGAGGCGCGAAGTAGTCTATTTCCGCCTGCGCCTGGAGGGGCATCGTGAACGGTGGCGCGAGTGTGTGCAGGACCCGCTTCTGGAGTTTGAACCGGTGCGCGAGGCGACCGACGCCGTCCAACAGTGATGCCGCTGCGTAATAGTAATGTCAGGTGGTGCTATCCATGCTCGGGGCACAACCTCTCCGTATCCAACTGAACGGTTCTTTTGCCGCGGGTGATCATCACGGACAAGCTGAAGAGTTATAGCGCGGCGAAGGCTGAGGTCATGCCCGGAGTGGAGCATCGCCAGCACAAGGGGCTGAACAACCGCGCGGAGAACCGAGCACCAGCCGACCAGAGTACGCGAGCGTATGATGAGACGATTCAAATCAGCGGGACATGCACAACGCTTCCTCTCAGCCTTTTCAATCATCGCATCGCACTTCAAACCACGAAGGCATCTGCTGACGGCTGCGCTCTACCGAGCTGAGATGCGGACGAGACTCGCGACGTGGGTCGAGGTGAGCTGCGTGCAGATGGCAGCTTGAAAATAGCAATAGTGGAGGGCAACGACGAGCTAAGCACAGCCACATCTCGTTCCGATGATTCACAACCACATCTTCACAAGCTTAAGTTGACAGTACCCCCCACGTTCTAGCACTGTTTGGGGGCTGTTGACCTTTTTTGATAGGTTCTAAACGACATAGGACATGAATCAATTACTTGATCGAGTCGCAATCATCACGGGCGCAAGCGCGGGCATCGGACAGAGCATCGCCGCCGCGTATGCCGCCGAAGGGGCGAAGGTTGTGCTGGCGGCGCGTAACCGCGAGAAGTTGGCCGCCGTGGCCGCCGACATTCAAACAGCAGGCGGGACAGCGCTCGTCGTGCCGACCGATGTGACGATTGAGCCGGAGGTCGCGAACCTCTTTCAGCAAGTCGGTGAAGCCTTCGGGAGACTGGATGTGCTAGTCAACAACGCGGGCGCGAGTGTGAGCGCGCCGCCGGATGAGCTGAGTCTGGAGGCGTGGCGAAAGGTGCTTGACGTGAATCTGACGGGCGCGTTTCTGTGCAGCCGCGAAGCGCTCCGCGTGATGAAGCCGCGGCGGTCGGGGCGCATCCTCAACATCGGCAGCGTCTCGGCTAAAGTGCCTCGTTTCCATTCTGCAGCATATGCGGCATCCAAGTTCGGGCTGGAAGGATTGACGCGCTCGCTGGCACTCGACGCACGGGAGTTCGGCATCGCGGTCTCAATTCTACATCCGGGCAATACAGAATCAGCACTGTGGGAAGGGCGCGAAGATGTGGCGCGGCGCGAAGGCGTGATGCCTGCGGAGGAACTGGGGCGTGTGGCCGTGTTGATGGCCGCGCTGCCGCCCGAGATCAACTTTCTCGAAGGCGTCGTTCTGCCGGTGAGTATGCCGTTTTTGGGGCGCGGGTAAGGGACCTCAGAAAAAAACCGGGGAGCGACGCAGACTACTGGTGGTCGATTGAGGCGGAGTGGTTCGTGATCCGCCGAGTGAATGAACTACGCCGCTACTCCTTATAAGCTGATCAATGCTCCGACCGAGACGCCGCTCGTGGCCGCGGCGCTGTGGTTCGCAGCGCAGACCAAGGTGGAGTGGGAGCGCGACTACAGGCGCGATATCAGGCTCGCGCTGGAGACAGGTGCGCCTGCACTCCCGGCGCTGTCGACAGCCAACATCCGCGAGTCGATGGGGGCAGCACTGCCGCTCGCGCAGCCCACGCTGGCCGAGGCAGCGCTGTCTGTGGTTGAGCGGCTGGTGCGGCGGGCGCGCTCCATCGGCAGCTGCTTACGGGTACAAACGGGGCGGATCGACTCGTCCTAATGTGACATTGTCAAGATGGAAACCGAAGTGTGGTCGAGTAGCCGGGTTCCTTCCAATGCAGTAGGTCGATCTTTGTCTTCTCCGTTGGCCGCCTGGTTTCCCGGCGGTGCCACATCATCTCGACCATACACCAGTTGTTTCCCAGCCCTCACAGAACCGTGCTGGCGCTATTTACGCACTCGGCTCTTCACATCAGCTTTCACCTTGTGGCATACATGTTCACCATCAGGCGCGGCGTTGGCAACGGAAACCGCTTCAGCATCTGATTGAATTTTGCCCAGTTCAAACACCTTCGCCGCCCGCGCCGGTTGAGCCACTTCATCAGTAGCTTCCGTACCTCGTAGGCGAAGCAGCCGATGGCTTGGTAGTTGTCCGTCACGCCATAGTACGCATAATGCCCACGTAGCTTGGCGCACGTCTGCTCCCATATCCATCGTGTCGGTTTGGTCCGAACACTCTTCAGCCACTGCTTATACGCGGCGAGCTTGGCGCGATACTTCTTCCCCGCCGTCACTCGCTTCATCCGAAAGCGTTTCCCGTCCCGCGCTGTGCCGCAGTAGTGAGTGAAGCCCAGAAAGTCGATCGTTGCTGGGTGCTCCCCTCTCGCTTTGGCGGCGCTCGCTGCGTGTCGCCCAAACTCTAACATCTTGGTCTTCGTAGGTTCGACTTCTAGACCGAACGCGGCCTGCGCCTCTCGATCATCGCTGCCTGGAACCGTTCGGCGTCTTCCTTCTTCTCAAAGCACGCCACGTAATCATCAGCGTACCTGAGCAGCCGCGCCGCTCCCGTGCAGCTTTTCCGAAACACCCGCGTAAACCATAGATCAAGGGTGTAGTGCAGATACAGATTTGCCAGGCACGGCGAGATCACCCCGCCCTGAACTGTACCTGTCTCGCTGACGTGTACCTCCCCGTCTTCGAGCACCCCTGCTTTGAGAAACCGTTTGACCATCCGCAGTATTCGTTGGTCCGCGATGCGATGTTCGAGAAACCGAACCATCCAGTTTCTGTCAACCGCGTCGAAGAAGCTCTTAATGTCAGCTTCGACGATCTAGTTAATCGGTTGACCTTCGACTGTTTGTGTCAGTGCCCGCAACGCATCGTGGCAGCTTCTTCCCGGTCGAAACCCATAGGAGACATCGACGAAGTCCTGCTCGTAGATGGCTTCCAGAATCGCGACCAGTCCGGCTTGGACTAACTTATCCTCCAGACACGGAATCCCCAACGGCCTGAGTTTGTCCGTCCCCGGCTTCGGTATATAGACCCGCCGCACGGGCTGTGGCCGGTACGCCATCCTGTGAAGTCTACCGACCAGATCGGCAAGGTTGACTTCCAGGTTCTCGGCATATGCGACCTTGGTGACTTCATCAATGCCAGCGGCTTTGCTTGCGCTGAGCCGCTGAAAGCAGTTTCGCAGTAACTCCTCAGTCATCAGGTGAAACAGACTGGTGAACTGAGCCTTCGGGTTGCTGCGAGCACGCTCGGCTATACGGAGCAGTTTCGTGGTCACCGCTTCTCCGCTACAGTGCGCGGATGGTGTGTCCTCACTCCGCTCGTTCATGTGTCGCCCCCTTTTCTCGGGCGGCGTTACCCGCCGTCATCAATCGTATGGGGCGATCCGACTCCCTACCCGGCTTTTGCCTTTCTTCCTTGTGTCGGTTGTCCGGCATACTCGTCAGGCGCTGCCCTGACAAGGCAGAGTAGGGTCTCCCGGGTTGCCGTGCAGTCGTGATGTCATGTATGCCGTGGTCTTCGACCCCGAGGAGGCGAGCAACCCCTTGCCATCGCGGTGCTGCTCGTGTTGACTTCCGGTTAGTTAACACCGTGGTCCCTCCTATTTCCTGATTACGAGGCTCAATCCCTTCACGCTTTCGCATTACGGCCTACATGCTGGCTGTCCTACGCTTAAAGCCAGAGATTACTCCCTAGCCTCCAAGGACTTGCTACCCGGTGGCTGGCTGACCTTCCGGGGTGGGAGTCGCACCCACTCGACTTCGCGACCTTGCCCGGCCGCACTAACCATTCAGGTTCGTGAGGTGTCGAGGGCGAGCGGTTGGCCTGCCAAAGCGCGCTCCAAAGCGATGAGCGGCGAGTGCCCGTGCTTGCGTGCCGAAGACAGATAGCTGCGGATGCGGCAGAAGGCTTGTGCGCCTTCCGGCGTTCTGAAGCAGCCCGAGATCTTCTGCTGTAGTTTGACCATCCTAATGT
>JALZJW010000193.1:5081-5282 GCA_030859565.1 Pseudomonadota bacterium | reverse complement strand
CTCTACGGCCGCCGGGTCATGGGCACTTCGCTCTATCTCCGCGACCATGCCTTTTTGAAGGCCTATTCAAAAATCCCCGCATGATGTACTTTGTCAAATGCAAAGAAGTCACGGCGGAAGACTCTATTCCCTATTCCCTCCGAGATCCGTGTCAGAATTTTATGATGCAGAGCTCGCGACAGTCAAAGGCTAGTTCAGAAC
>JALZJW010000193.1:0-5071 GCA_030859565.1 Pseudomonadota bacterium | reverse complement strand
GTCATGGGCACTTCGCTCTATCTCCGCGACCATGCCTTTTTGAAGGCCTATTCAAAAATCCCCGCATGATGTACTTTGTCAAATGCAAAGAAGTCACGGCGGAAGACTCTATACCCGGCAGGCGTTGGGCTTCAGAGAAAGGGGGGAGTTGAGGGCAAACAAATCGTTCCAGGTGATTCAGGAGCGGAATGGGAAATCGACGCGAAGGGAATAAAGGGTGACGGAGAAGGTTTCCTAATTGATGAGGAAAAGGGTAGCAGGCCCAACCAGGCGCTGCACCAGAGCGCCTCCCACGTCGGCGCCCGGTCAGCTTGGCCGTTGGGCGTCTAAAAGGAGATGACATCATGGCAAGATCAGTTGTGGACTTTTTCGATGAGGCATCAGCGCTAACCCCCTTGCTTACGCGATTCGGAGCCGCTCAGCCCACCGACGGCCGCGCCTGGGAGGCCGATTTCGGGCCCAAGCAAGGCTGGGTCGAAGAACGAGACCCCGCCGGATCCCGGAGGCGGGGTTGAGCGAGCGCCGCTCGGGCGCCCGCTCAAGGCAGGAGATCGGCTACCGCGACCGCCCGGCTCGCCCCGCTCGGCACGAGCGTTTCACCTTTTTTTACAATACGGTGCTCAAGATAATCTGAGCCTTGCGGGCTCCGGTAGACCTCGAGCACGCCCTGGTTGAGGTTGACCAGCCAGTATTCCGGGACCCCATTCCGGGCATACAGCTCCCGCTTTGTGGAACGGTCGTAGGCGAGCGTGGTGTCGGCGATCTCCACGAGGAGCACGGCGTTGCTCGGGTGGCTCGTGAGGAAGTCCCGCGGCCTGCCCGGGACGATCGCGAGATCGGGCTCCGGTGCCGAGCCGGCGTCCAGGGCTACGGGAGACTGGATGCGGACTACATAGCCGTCTCCGTACGCACGGCGCAAGGCGTCGTGCAGGAGGCAGAGGGCCACCGCGTGCGGTTCGTTCTGAGGCGCCATATCCACGATCTCCCCGTCGATCAACTCCAGGCGTTGGTCGGGCTCGAAGCCTCCTAGCCGCACTACACGCTCATATTGCTCGCGCGTCCAACGATGAGGCTTGGGAAGGGTGCTCATGACAACTCAAACATAGTCTCACGGTCGACCTGAAACAAGCAACCGGCGGCCGAGAGGCTGGGAAGAAGGCCGGCGCGGGCTGTCTCCCGGGTTCGGGCCGGGGCGTAGTCGATGGCTTCATCGGGTCGCTCGAGCTGCGTGGACCCGCCGTAATCAGCGGTCATGACGTAGAGCGAGACGTCGGCGAGCCCCACGATCTCGGTGCCTCCTTGCCCCGCGCCGGCGGTCTCGATGAGCGACAGCGTGCGGCCGACCGCGCGGATGTCTTCCCGGCCAAAGCGGCGCGGCGCGGCATAAGCGGATTTCAGTGCGCGCGCACGGGCGATGATGTCCTTGGCCATGCCTTCGAGACCAAGCCGCTGGCCGTCCTCGGGCAGATAGATCTTCTCCACCCCATAGGCCTCGAGGGTCTTCGCCTCCTCGTCCGTGATGGTTCCCCCGCCCCCGGCAAAAACCCGGATCTCACCGGCGCCTGCGGCTTTCAGGGAATCCATTAAATAGCGGAAAAACTCCAGATGTCCGCCCTGATAGGAACTGACCGCGATCCCGTCGGCATCCTCTTGCAGCGCCGCGCGCACAATGTCCTCGACGCCCCGGTTGTGGCCCAGATGCACCACTTCCGCCCCTTGGGCTTGCAACAAACGCCGGATGATGTTGATGGCGGCGTCATGGCCATCGAAAATGGAAGTCGCGGTGACGAAGCGCAGCGGCGCTTGGGCCACGAGCCTCGGGGACGAGGGTTGAGTAACGCTTGCCATCGCACCTACCTCTGGGGACACGCCCTAGTTGCGGAGCGGCCTGGTTTACAAGATAAGACCCCTCATTCCCGGCGGTGTTCCGGCAGACGGCGACCAAGGTCCCCGCTGCTGCAAGGGCCGATCACGCGCCGGCACAATTCGTGTCGGAAATGGTTAAGGGTTCGATACTGATGTTAGCGGTTACCCTGCGCACGTCTACGCCAATGCTTCGGATCCCGCGCATGGTGCATGACTGCAATGACGTTTAATGAACTCAGAATGCGCAAAGAAAAAGATGCCGTATGGAAAACGATGGACGATAGCCCGACGGATGAGACCACGCGCGCAAGGAAACTGGTTTGGGCCAGCTTGGACTTGTTCCAACTTGGCATCGACCGCCTCCATGAACTCCGCACCCAAGCCAGAATACTGTTTCTCGTGCCACTGAAACGCTTCAGCGAGATCATCCAGCGCTTCAGGTCGGAAAATGATTGGCAGGCTCACGCGCCACCGAGGATACGGCGCTTGACCTCCTCCCAGGGAATGCCTTCAGAAGGATTGGCCTGATATGCGGCGATCCGCCGATCAAGCTCTTCAGCCTGCCACGACTTGCTCGGGGTGCTCCGCAACGCTGTCCCAAATGGCTTCGACGATGCGAATGCGTTCCTGAACGGGAAGTTTTAGGACTTCAGAGAGATTGATAGTGCTCATATGACTCCCGATATACCAGTTTTTTTCTAACAGGATACTCTGCCTACGCTTAGCCCGTCTTGTTCGCAGACTCTCGGCTACTCCGCCACGGACCCAAGGCTCGATACGGAAATTGTCAATGTAGTTGTCGCTTCGGTTATTAACACCTAAGCGGCGATCTCTGCTTCTGTGTTGACCTTCTTTTGGATCGGTATGTTACCGAGGTGATGCTCTGGATTCAGATGAACGATTTGCATCCGTTGCCAGTTTCGCGTCGGTCCCGACCAGCGGCGCGGATGCTCCGCGTGAGCGGCCTCGTAGGGCATTTTGCGTTGTGCGAGAACGTGCGTACCTCAGCGCATTCTGTCGCGGGGCTACCTAACGCCTAGCGCAACTCGATCACCAACCGCTTGCCCAACACTTTCGCCGCCTTCTGCAACTTCGAAAGGGTGGTGTTGGCGTCCGGTTGCTCTATCTTCTGGTAGGCTTGCCAGGTGGTCCCCATCGCTTCGGCAACCTCGCCTTGTGAACGTGAAGCGCGCGCCGTCCGTAACAATAGCGCGGCCTGAACCTTGGCATCGGGCGCTATCAAGTAAATGTCCTTTCCCTTTCGGCTGGAAGGTTCGGGGATCGGCGCGCCGTGTTCAATGCAGGAGGCTAAGAGTGCGCTTAATACGTCCGCTGCCATATCCTGAGCTTCCAGCAGTGTATTGCCGAAGGTGAAGCCATTCTCTAGGTCCAGGAATTGGACGTAATAGACCCTGTCCTCTCTCCAAATTCGTGCTGGATAGAGTGCTGCGTTCATGTCAATTTTACGCCCGTAATTCGTTCAATGCTTTTTAGTGTGCCGATAGGCAGATCCTTTGCTCCATGCACGGGAACGGGCACCGTCTTACCGTCCCGCTTGAGAATGCAATGCTTCGTCGTCCGGTCGATAATCCAGCCCGCCGTCTTAAGTGCCTTGATAACCTGCTTGCTATTCATTATACAACCTTTAGGTTGTTATTATCCGCCTAGCGATTGATTATCGCCACCCCCGAGGCGCGGCAAATCCGCCCTTGACGACGGCCGGCTAATGGGCGTCCCCTAATTCCTCAAGTCCACATCGCCCTCTTTGAATTCGTTCGCGAGGACCAAGGTCTGCAAGAGCGCTTGGCGATCCATCGTCGCAGATTGGAGTATCAGAATAGCCAACGCCCCAGCAAGCCCGAAGCTCCGATCACGTTTAATTCCAGACCATCCTACCCAGGGAGTCCCGCTGCGAGGACGCCGATTGGACGCTATTGACACTACGTAAAATCCCGTACAACGCAGTGTGATGTCCCATTAAGGACTTGCAGGATTAACGTATCCTTGTCGCGTCATTCTGTACCTGGATTGTACGGAATCCAGGGCCATGGAAGGTGTCCCGTTCACGTCCCTGTCCCTGCGGTGGCGTGAATATGTAGTGAAATCGCCGGTATAAAAGTATGTAAAGAGCCCGCGGCCGAAAGGACAAGGAGCAGAAATAGCAAGATGGTAGTAAGGCAAGCGAAAGCCCTGGTTAAGGAGTGTTCAAAGACGGTTGAGAATTTCGTTTCACGCGCAATCCGGCTTGTCCGACTCGTTGGTAGCCGAGAGCTCATCCCGATAGACCGCGGTCGTGCTGGTGACCTCAGTGGCTGGCCTTATAGGCGTAGGGGTTGGAGACTAGAGCGCCAGCACCAACCTCAGACCTTCGTCGATTTCTCTTTGTTTGGACGGGCTAATGCGGCCGACGTGCTCTGACAAAAAAGACTTATCCAGGGTGATCAGCTGCGACACGTTGACCACGGATTCTTTCTTCAAACCACTAACCCCCTGCGCCAGGCGCACGTTCCCCGGAGCTTGCGATAGCTTGAGATTAGAACTAATAACCGCCGCAATTACGGTGTTGATCCGGCTGCGGTTGAAAGCATCCGCTTGGATGATCAACACCGGACGGCGATAGCCTGGCTCAGAACCCATCGGCTTTTGCAGCGACGCCCACCAGATCTCACCCCTCTTTACCACCACTTTTCTTTTGGTATGGACTGCGCCTGGAGATCCACTAGCTCCGCGTCTATTCCGTCCACGCTTTCGTCACCACGATAAATTTCATTAAGCTTTTCGGTTAGTGCTTCGTCTGAATATTTGGTGATAAATTCGGCTAAGGCTTTTTGGTATAGCTCGCTACGCGATACGCCCAATCGATTCGCTAATTTCTCGGCAGCCTCAAACTGCACATCTGAGATCGAAATTGCCGTTTTCATAAATTATAGTATAACTCACTGCTGTCCCAACGTTGAGCGCCAAAGGCGCGGTAACGACCTGATGGACGATGGATAATTCATGTTTTTGGCTGGTCTCGATTTGAAGTTGAGTGGTTACATCTGCGAACCTGCGATGTTTTCCATCATGGGGGGAGCCGATGAACCAAGGCAAATACGTTTTTGCTCAGATCATGGAGCATATGCCGCTCAGTACGTTCAGGCGCTGCGTGGATCGCTATGGTGGCCAACACAAGGTCAAGCGCTTCTCCTGCCTGGACCAGTAT
>JALZJW010000192.1 GCA_030859565.1 Pseudomonadota bacterium | reverse complement strand
TCGCGTCATCCTGGTTCGCAAAGGCCAGTGCGGCCGTGCTGTTGGCGGCGATGACTTCGCCCAATATGGTGACATTCCGGACCATGGTTTGTCGGAAGCTCAGTAACTCGTAGGCTATAAAGGCCGCGCACGTCAGCAACAACACCACCCCGCTGGTCAGCAGGATCACTATCATCAGCTTCCGCCGGATCGGTGTGTCTTTGAGCGACATGGGCTAATCGTTCCCCGAGGTTACAATCTCGGCGGGTCTGAGCAGCTTGGAACTGATCCTCAGGTTGGCGGCTTGGGCGGCCTCCAGGTTGATTTGCAGCCGAATTTTGTTTTCTACAGTGACCAAGCGGATCATCACGCCGGGCAGAGCAAAGCCCTCGGCATCGGCCACGGTCAGGATGTTCCGGCCTCTCAGTCTGGCGAGAATTTGCTCCAACCGATCCCCCTCCGAGCGGCTGATGAACAGGATATGGCAAGTGTTTATATCTTCCACGCGGCCATAGCGTTGCACGACCAAGGATCGGTTGTTCACCGTTTCACCGCGCACCGTCTCATCCAAGTACGCGCCGAACGGGTCCCTTCCGAGAACGCCAATGACCAGCGGAGCCTGCGGGTCGGGGAAGGCTTGGGGAGGCCACTCTACGAACTGAGCAAAGTTAAACAGGAAAACGGCCTTGAGCTGATACTCCCGAGGCGCCGCTGCTTGCGCCGACAAGCCCAGTCCGGCCGAAAGCAGCAAGGCGGACAGAACCAACCAAGCTGCGGATAGACCTCTGTTGATGCGCGCTTCGTCCTCTGGCACGCTAACCCTCTCAAAAGCGCCATAAGACTTTCGCAAACACGCCGCGTTCAATCTCTCTGCGTGTAGTCTCTATGCGTGTAGTCAAGGCGCCGAATTCGGCGTGATCATCGTGCAGGAGATTTTGACCGACGATGGAAAATTCCAGCTCTGGACTCGGCCGCCAGCCGAGGCGCACATCCAACTCCCCATAGGCCGGAACCTGCTGATTGTCGATGCGGCTCACGTAACGAAACGCGGCGTCCAATTCCCAATGACCCGGCAGATCCAGCGACGAACGCAGGGAAAAGTGATGCTTCGAATCATTCGATTCGAAGCTGCCGCGGGTCGTGTCGGTGCTGCCCGGTTTGGGACGGAGGTCGATCCGCAATTCCGTGTAGCCTGCTCGGAGCCGCCACCAATCGGTGACTCGATAGTCCACCGTCAATTCCGCGCCGTAGGATTCGCCTTCCAGCCCGTTGGCTAACTCGATGACGGGAGAGTCCGCAGGCCGACTTTCCCGACTGCGGAGGTCGTCGTAGTCGTTGTAATAGGCCGCCAGAGAAAGGGCGAGCCGGGAGAAGGGTTGAACGCGATATCCCAGCTCATAGGCGAGCAGCTCTTCGGAGTCAAAATCGGGTCCGCCGTCGATGGGGAACTGAAAAAACTCGCGGTCGATCCGAGAAGGCGTTCTGACCGCGCGCGAAATGGCCGACCAGAGGGTTTGCTGCTCGCTCAGCCTCCAAGCCAGGCGGCCGCTGGGTTGAAACTCAAAACCGGTGTAATCGTTGTGCTCGATCTTGGTGCCGAGCGACAGGTGTAGCCGGTCTTTCACCAGCGCGATTTCATCCTGCACGAAGCCGCTGAACCACTGCCGCGAGACCTGGGACGGGAGAAAGGCCACAGCGGGAGTGTTGCTGACGTCGTCCTCAATCAACCGGTAGCCCAGTCCCCAGACGATATCGTGCCGCTCGCCCAAGGGAAAACGGTGTTGGAAATCGACATCGTAGGTATCGAGGTCTTCGGAAAAGGTGTTAGGAATGTCGCGGTGGGTCCGGTCGTAATATACCTGCAGTTGGAGCTCGGAGCCTTCATAAAAGGTGTGCGACCACCGGCCGATCACATTGGCCCCGCTCACGTCGATCTCATCTGCGCCCGCCTGTGAAATCCGGCCGTCGTAACCGTCCGCTTGCACAGTGAAGACGTTGCTTTCCGACGCGTCCCAATCCATGCGAAACCCGCCCTGGCCCATATGCCAGTCGTCGCTCGCATCTCGACCGTCGGGCAGCACGGTGCTGTCGCGATCAAAATACTTGCCGTAGACGCGGTATTGAAGATTGGGGGTCAGGGCGCCGCCATAGCGCATGCCGCCGAAACCGTTCAACTCTGTGCCGCCGCCACCCAGCAGCAGAGCCCCTTGAGTGTCCTTCGGGTTCTTCGTGATCACGTTGATCACGCCGTTGACCGCGTTGGCGCCCCACAAGGTGGCGCCTGGCCCGCTGATGACTTCGATCCGATCGATGTCCTCCAGGAGCGTATCCTGGACGTCCCATAACACCCCGGCGAACAGCGGCGTATAGACCGTCCGCCCGTCTATCAGCACCAGCAGTTTGTTGGAAGTCTCGCTGTTGAATCCCCGCGCACTGATGGCCCACCGGCGCGAGTCAATCTGTGCCACTTCCAGGTTCGAGGCCAGGCGCAACGCCTCGGGTAGTCGCGTCGCGCCGGAGCGTCGAATATCCTCTTGCGTAATGACCTGAATGGCCGATGCCGTCTCCGACAGTCTCTCCGGACGCTTGGAAACCGAAGTCACCTCGATGTCCATGAGCTCTTCCAAGCTCAACTTTTTCAGTTGGGCCACGCCGCTCTCCGCCGGGACACGCGCCGCGTTGGTCGACGGCGCCGGCGCCGTTTCACCCGCGCGGCAGTTCACCGCTGCCAGCGCCAACAACGACGCACAGAGTCCGCCAGCCCAGGTCCGGGCACGATGGATCCGGCGTCCTCGTTTCTTTGCACCGAGCGGGTAGCTCTCGACGAGGTCGCGCTCCTGGCACGAGGAGGTGAGCCTCACGATGGGGATGGGCTTCAAGGCCGGGTCGGCTTTGACGGTGCGCAGCCGCGAGTCCGTCCACCTTGGGCATCTTGAGGTCGACGAGCACCACCGCCGGGGACGCGGGCTCGCGCCCCGCGAACCGGCCGCGCCAATAGGGGTAGTCGAGTCGAGGGTCGCCTCGCCGTCGTTGACCACCACGATGTCATTCGCGAGGCGACAGTCGGCGAGCGCCTCGAGCGTCAGCTCCACGTCGTTCGGGTGGTCCTCGACGAGGAGTATGGTCTTGAGATCCTGCACGGTGTCCCCCTCGAGCGGCTAGCAACGGCCCGCTCGTCCACGTATCCCCAGTGGTACCGGTGCGACACAGTGTAGCAGACGAGTCCAGACCGAATCAATGCAGAGTCTCTCCCGGATGAGTGTCCACTGGGTCCTGCCCGGCCACGGGCGCCGCCACTCCTGCAGCGCTGAAGAGATGCGCAGAGAGATGCAGCGCTGCGCTGCGTGGAACGGATGCGCGCTTCGCGATGACGGTGTCTCTTGTAGCGGTCCTGCACTCGGGGTTGACAGATCGTTCGTTTGAGGTCAAAGTCGGCACCCGACGAGGATCGAGATGCTATTCCGTCGCCCAAATTTTCTCCCGACCACGTTCGCGGCGGCTATCGCCTTGGGGTGCTCTAGCAGCCTGTCGGACTTAGCGACACAACTTTCGGCGCGACAGCGTTCGCTATGGGCGATTAAACGTGACGTGGCGGTCCGTGCGAACTGACAACGGTGCGCGAATTCATCATTCGTTTCGCCTATGGAATCGTACGAAGATTTTTTGTCAAGTCCGACAGATCATTCGCCGTCATAGCCCATCCGTCCTGCGTTGACGCGCAAGACCCTCTTGCAACACCTTCTGGCCATGGGCTCTCCTCTGCAATTGCATTTCTGTACTCGACGCAAACCCACGTCGCTTATCAAGACCTTCCGTCCCTCAAGTACGGCAGCTGGCCCCAGTGCATCTCCTTTGCACCTCGCGGACCATTCGTTGGGGACCTGAGCCCTTTTGTTGTCTCCTTTATCTACCATGCTCTCGTCGTCGCTGCGAATTGTCGCCTCCGCGCAGACCATCTCTCGGAGGAGAGCCACGCTGTCATTCGTCAAATGCGGGACGACGCTATTTGTTTTATGCGGCAGTTTCGCTCTACGTGCCAAGGCGGTTCAACGGCCTACACATATGGCTTTTGGCCATATGTACCGCCAAAGCGCAGTGTACTTCTGGAGATTCCGTCTAAACTGCTGCAACTGCAAGGAGGTTCCCTACGCTTGGGTGGCTCTCGCGGCCCGGTTAACATTGGATTCTACCCCCGCGCATGGCAGCTCCCTGCCGATGCCGACGACACGGCCTGCGTTTGGGCCGCTCTCATGGAACACACCTCCACGGAAAGCAACTCGCATAGCCCACCCCACCTGTGTGAAGTTTTTGCTGATTGGAGGGACATCGGTACGGACAAGCTTCGAAATCGGCACGAGTGGCTTCCTGTCGGTAGCAGCGCCTATCTCACCTGGATGCCTTGCGCGTGCAAGGTTGGAGACCACCGGGCTTGTCCCGATGGTTGGTCCCCAAGTGGGCCCAAGGTCAACGACGTTGATATCGTAGTCAATGCCAACGTGCTTTACGCGCTTGGCACGTTTGGACACCGTGGATGCACGGGTTTCGAAGACGCTGTACGCGCAGTAAACGATGCCCTGGACCATACGATGCGAGCCTTTGGGAGAATAGATACATCCATCCTGAGTTCATATTATCCAAATAACAACGCCCTTCATTACTGTGTAGCACGTGCATACCGTTGCGGCGATGTCCTCGATTTGAGGCCCTCTATCAAGGCGATTACCACGGATCTCACCGATACCGCACATTGGGCCAAGGGCGGCATATGCCATTGGGGGGATGGCGATCGCTTTCTCGATACGGCCTTCGCGTGCTCAACTCTATTGATGCTCGGGTACGAGGGTCCCGAAATCGATGCCGGAATGACCTACTTGTTGTCCGGCCAGGATCCAATCACAGGTGCTTGGCCGGCGGAAGCGTTCTGCATTGGTAAGTTCCCATATGGTGACAGACTTACCTGGCAATCAAGCGCGCTCACGACAGCGATGGCCGTGGAGGCCATTTGTCGGTGGAAGGCCAGAGGGCTACACAATGCAGACTAATAAATTGCCTGATTACGAGACTTGAACGGACGGGTCGCCGTGATCACCGAGGCAGGTGGACGGTCGAGGAGCTGGTAGAAGGAGGCGCCGCGTCTGGCCGACGTTGCCTTCGATCTGGGCAACCCGCACGGGGGCTGACATGGCATGCGACACCCCGATCGAGCCCTCTGACCATCACCTCGGTGGGCCAGCGCTTCGCTGAGCCACCCTGCCTCCCGGAGGAACTGCTCATGGCTGCACCGACCATGGATCACCTGGAGCTGACGGATCTCTCTGATCCGATCATGTTCACGAACCCGTTCCCGCGCTACGCAGAGCTACGCCGCAACGCCCCCGTGTCCCGCGTCAGGT
>JALZJW010000191.1 GCA_030859565.1 Pseudomonadota bacterium | reverse complement strand
ATTCTAAGGCACGAGCGGGTCTTGCACATGCGACCAAATGTCGCAGATCGAACGGATTACCGGGCAGGTCGCGCGCTGCCCAATGAAGATCGGTCAAGTAGCGTTGACACTCGGCGCAGCGCGACGTAGATTGGTCAGAATTATGGTCAACCGATTATCGAGGATCCCAAGCATGAAAACACTCCCGCTATCCGAGGTCAAGACCAAGCTGAGCGGTCTGGTGGACGAGGTCCTGTCCACCGACGAAGAGGTCGTTATCACCAAGAATGGCCGTCCTGCCGCCGTGCTGGTCAGCCCCAGCGAGCACGAAAGCTGGAAAGAGACCCTTGCCATTCATCGCGACCCCGCTTTGATGAGCGAAATCAGGGCCGGGCTTGCGGCCCTGAAGAGCAAGAAGGCTAAGCTTTATACCCTAGAGGAACTTTTCACTGGCGGTGACTAAGACCGGTGCGCCATCGACTCCGTGCACCGCCCCGGATTACCGCCCTTATCGGTGGTTACACCCACAGATCAAGAAGAAGGTCCGCAGCGCGCTTGAGCGGATGCTCTCCAATCCGTTGTGCGGCAAAGCGCTCAAGGATGAGCTTGACGGCCTGCGGAGTTTCCGCGTGGGGCGATTTCGTATCGTCTATCGCATCGCGGCGGGTCGTGTGGTCGAACTGGTCGCGATCGGCTCACGTGAGCGGATCTACGAAGAGACGTACCGGCTGATCACCAAAAAGCCTACCCTTCCGGGCCCGTAGCGCATAGTTCGACATAGCCACATTGTAGGTCGGAACCGGCTCCACGGGTTCCGACAAAGCAGCGTCCAATCACCCGATGGCGCCGATTGATCGCACAAAGCCATGCGGTTCATCGGAGCTCCCCATGCTACCCATGCGTCGGAACCCGAAAAGACGGTTCCGACCTACACGGGCTACGATGTCATCAACCTCGGCCTCCCGCGCGACCGTAGGTTTCGGCTTCAGTCAGAACCGCAAGCGGGCGACGATGCGGTGGAGCACATCCTTAGAGCGCCCTAAAAGGGAATATCCATAGATGCCTTCAAGTCCTCTACAACGGTAGCCATTTCCTCATTACCCCTGGAACGGAACATATTACTCCAGTCGTCGAACCGTGTGACTATGCGGTTACCTCCCATACGCATGTATTCATCACTTAGGCGATCGCGGGCGTAACCCTTTACATCTCCAGACTGGCCGAAGCATATTGCTCGTACCAGAGGATCCACAAACCGCAGCACTTCCTCATTCTTTAGATACGTGCCAATACCGTCCAGTGCGATGATCAACTCTCTAGTCACACCGTCTTTGAGACGACCAAAATAGTGCTCTTTGACCAGTAGCGCCTCATCTGGAGAGACATGACACAGATCAGATAACCTGAAGAACGCGGTTCCGTAAGAGAATACAATTGTGTCGGCTTCCTCTTTCAAGATCGTCACGAAACGTTTTGCGACCTTGACTTTCACTGGGTCTGTCGCGATGTCTAGCGCCCCTCGAAAAAGGGCAATAAACCCCGGAAGCACATGAGCGGGTAAGTGATCGAATGGATCATCGCGCACCGAAATTGAAAGATATCGGTCTGGAAGTACCTTTATAAGTAGTCGTTCGATTTCGACAGCATTCACCTCTTTGAGAAGGTGAGGAAGAATTGCTTCAGCCGAAGAGTCTCGCTCGACCTTGGCAACCAGTTGTTCGGCAGTGTACCCATAATTTGAGCGTTTCCGCTTTTCGATCTCATCTAGAATAATTTCGACCAGTGACGAAGCTACATCTGCGGAGCTTCGACTAACAGTCTCAGAAGTGCGAATCGCACGTCCAGGATGAATCAGATTTCTGTAGTCTTTTATCACGGTCGAGAGGGCGGCCGATCTGTCGGAAATGATTCTATGCCCCCGTGCGAGTTCGATCGCGTTTCCAAGATCCATTTTGAGGGCGGATTCGCGTGCGACGTGACCTTCCGCGATCAGGTGGTCGATTAGGACTGCCTCGATAATACTTCCCGCAAGAACGTGTACCGATTTCCACGCCGCCGTTTCTCGGCATCCAAGCATTTCCTTATGGTCCGTCTCAAGCGACGCCCGAAACGCTTCGTCTGTAATAAAATCGAATATCACCATAGTGCTCTAACGAAATGCGGTTGACCCGCGACGACCCGCAGGCACAACCGCGCAAGCTGCCCTTACCCCGATGCGGATCGTCGTCGGGTCCAACCACGGGTTAGCCGGTGCGGCATCACGAGAATGCTTCCGTGTCTACATGAGATCTCGTCGGACGACGTCCGGATGCCGAGAGTCGTAAACGTGGCTTGAAAGTCCAACAACCACTAGGTCGTAAAGCCCATCGTTTCTGATCGTATGTGAACAACCGGGCGGAATCTCGACGACCACTACGCCAACACCCTCGACCTCGCTCCGCTGCACCAAGGTGTCCAGTCCGGTGTCCCAATTGACAGTCCACCGGTCTCGGTGGTAGACGATCAGTACTTCAGTCTTTTCTGTGTGAAAGTGATTTCCCCTGACGTGTCCGGGAAGAACTGTCATGACATGAATGTCTCTTACATTAAGCTCGAACTCGGATGAAGCACGGGCAAGACCGAAGCTCGATCCGCGTTCGTCACCGCGGTCGTTTAGCCTCGAGATTCTGACGCCGCGACTCATCCTGGTAATCCGTTCGTTCTTTGGGTGACTCAGCCCCATGCGTTACTTCTGTAGTGCATGGAGCACGGCCTCTCTGGTATGGCGCCGTGGTGCGCCGTCCTTATCAGCCACGTAAAGCGGCCATCGCTCGCCGGTATAGTCCTCTCGCATCAGCCCCAGTTTCTTGAAGGTAACCTCAGCTGGCCGGAGCCCTAGCATGACAAGCGAGATTGGGGCGAGCGGGGAACCGATCATAAGGCCGCAAATGCCTAAACCTAGACCTCCTATGGTCGCAATTGTCTGAATCGGCGATCTTGGGATGAAGTAATCCAAGAGGCGGTACTTCGGCGAATGTTGCTCGATTGCACGAAATAGCCTATGTGCGATCTCGCCGGCAAGATCATCCTCGCCAAGATGCCCAGCGAGCATGTCGCAGTCCGTGACCCAATAGCGCAGTCTCTGTAACTCCTCTTCGTTGGACAATAGCGTCTTCGTCCGATCAAACGCCTCGTCGCTGGTGCTCGCTCGTGGTACCGCATCTCCGAGCCTTTCAAGGGTGGCGTGGATGGCGGTTACCAACCGTTCTATCTGCGACGACGTCCGAAGATAGGGCACGCTGGAGACGGAATCATGGCGTACGTTGGTCAAGATTATTGTCGCAAGCATCTCGTCGGCTGGGGAGCCATAGTTTCGATCCGCATGCGAGAAGCGAAATACATCACCGTGATTCTTGGCATCCCGAAGTAGCGATCGAGCGGCCTCGCGGTGGCCCCCAAGACGAGCTGCTTTTTCGCGGTATCCAGGGAGGAGGTCGACGGCCTGAGCGTTTAATTTATCGACGTCGAAGGCGCCGCTGGCGAGCTGACCATCTGCCCAGTCCCAGCCTTCTTCATCCTCCGCCGCGAGAACTCGCGCCGTAGCACGAGTTCGCCCCAGTCGCGCATCTTCCTCCCACCGCTCTCGGATCGCGGCGTCGAAGCCAGTCCAGGTTCGCGTATGTGTCCAAGGATGTTTCTGCCGACGCTCGGTATTTCGCAACCACCACTCGCGGGCGTTTATCTGAATGTAGCCATTGTCCACATACCATAGAATTTCTTCGGATCCTGGAAGAGAGGGATCGTGCTGTCTGCATTCGTCAAGGTACGACATCGAGAGGCTCCAGAGAACCACACGAGGCGCAGCCAGCACAAGCGTCCTCAGTGTTGGCCAACCGTCTTGTCCGAGCTCATTGATGTGGCTGAAGACTTCCATTCAGCATTCTTCGCGTTTGAGCGGCAGTCGCTCCTCACTTAAGCCGGCTAACATGATATAGAAGGCCGATCCGTCGTCCCGCTAGGCGGCGGCCAGCCCACTTGCAAAGTGTAGCACACGGTGCATCAAGTACTTAGCACAGGCTTCGTCGCGGTCTTGCCCTGGATAGGCGGCGGGTCGTAGGGGGTTGAGGCGGGCGGCGTCGGCGCCGTATTATATCGTAGCGGGGATGTCGGCAAGGCTCGAAAGGCCTTGATGAGGAGGGAAATTGTACAAAGGGGGCGCGCTGCCACCGCATCTGGGAACTCCTATACGCGCTCGCGTAACACGGTCGGATTCATCTGAGAACTATTCGCCGGTATATATTTACGCGCTAGTGGAGTGTCACAGAAACACGCCGCATAACACAGACCCGTCATTCCGGCCAAGTCCGCGCAGCGAACGCGAGCCGGAATCCATGCAGAGCATAGGCCGGCGCTGGATTCCCGCTTCCGCGGGAATGACGAACCGGGTTTTCAACGCCGACTGTATTTTCTGGCTTATTTGAGTTACAGAACGCTATTGCAACAGGTCTCTCACAATACGCCCTCCTGCTCGCCCTTGCGGTTATGAGCAAGCATCCACTCGGCGAGCTCTCCTAAGACCGCCGGTAGGGGCCGTTGCCGGAGCCGCTGCAAGCGCTCGCGGTCGCTACTTTCGAGCGGCCTCGCGCCGGGGAGCGCCGCCAGAGTTTGAACGTCCATACACCAGGGCTCCCAGGCGAGCCGAACGTCTTCCCAAAGCCGGCCGGCCTGTAGCGCGATCTCGATCCCGGCGGGATCGGGATCGCAGGCGATCCGGGCCGCGGCGGGCAGGAGTGTAATGAGATGCTCTACGCTTTCCAACCACCAGCTCGGAGCAAAACCGGGCACCCGCAGCACGGCATCCTCCAACCGTGCTCGCGGGCGACGCGTTCAAAGCTCGTGCGGTTCTCCACCACGCGCCAATGCCGAATAGCGCCTTCGATGGCGATGCAGCGTTGGATCGTGGCGGGCGTGAGTGCGGTGCAATCGGGGACCGCGCGCAGGTCGAGCCGCTGCTCGCCCCGGCACAGTGTAAACGGCGCGCGCAGCCAGAGCGCCGGTGTGTGCCTCTGCACGCCCAAGGCGGCCAGATCGAGCTGTGCATCGAGCCAGTCCCACTCCGCCTCGCTTAGCGGGCGACCGATGGTTAAGACCTACATCATGTGTCCGCTCCGATTTCATTGACATATCGATGCCAGCAACGTATTCTTTGACATATGAGAACGACGATCCGACTTTCAGACGATCTACTGCACAGGGCCAAGAAGAAGGCCGCCGAGCAAGGGCGAACTCTAACCTCGCTGATCGAAGAGGGCTTAAAGACCATGCTGGCCGAATCAAGGGCGGCGAGACGAACGCGAGTGCAACTGCCGATCTCCAAAGCGTCGGGCGGTACGTTGCCGGGCGTCGACCTGAACCGATCGAGCGATCTGCAGGACCG
>JALZJW010000190.1 GCA_030859565.1 Pseudomonadota bacterium | reverse complement strand
GCACAGTCGTCGCACAGCCCAGCCTCCCGACGCCCCCAGCTATCCCCTGAGGCCAGTACTCTCTCACCCTAGGAGGCCAGACTTTACTACCTTCTTTCAGACTCATCTTTGAATTAGAAAATACTGATTCCACCGCGTAGCGCCCGGACAGGCCCGCTTTGGTCAGGGCAACGGCAACGCGTGCTCGACGATCAGTTGCGGGCTGCGAGAGCCCTGGTATTCATTGATCGCCAGCCGGTACGCGAGCCTTACTCGCCGCGCTTCCAGGGGCCAGCCCGCCTCCAGGGCGTTGAAAGCGATGCCGGCGACGGAATGCGTGCTTTGATCAAACCGCAGGACGAACTTTAGGTGCCGGTCCGCGACCACTCGCGGGGCTTGCAGATCGAATTCACCGTCGAACAGCGGCTCGGGAAAGCCTTGGCCCCAGGGACCGGCATGCTCCAAGGCTTCGGCCATTTCCAATCCTAAATCGCTTGCACCCAACTCGCCATCGGTATAGACCACATCGCGTAGCGTCTCCGGTGACATTCGCCGCTCGACCTCCAGGTCGAAAGCGCGCGCGAACGCCGCTAGGTCCGCGCGCCGCAACACCATTCCCGCGGCCATGGCGTGCCCTCCGAACTTGCTGATAAGCCCCGGGTGCGCCGCGGCCACGGCATCGAGCGCGTCACGGACATGCACGCCCGCGACGGAGCGCGCCGAACCCTTGATTTCATCTCCCGAGGCCAAGGCAAAAGCGATCACGGGACGATTGATGCGTTCGCGGATGCGGCCGGCTACGATCCCCACCACCCCCTGGTGCCAGTCCTCGTGGAAAAGGCAAACGCCATAGGCCGTTTCATTGATTTCCCGAGACCCAAGGCTTGCCAGCGATCCGATCGCCTCTGCGTGCATCTTGGCCTCGATGTCGCGCCGCTCGCGGTTGAGCCCGTCGAGCCGCGCGGCCAGCTCCTTGGCCGTGCGTTCGTCCTCGGCGAGGAGGCACTCGATCCCAAGCGACATGTCCGCCAAACGGCCCGCGGCATTGAGCCTCGGCGCAACCGCGAAGCCGAGATCACGCGCGGACAGCCGCCCTAAATCGCGGCCCGCGACCGACACCAAGGCGCGGATCCCGGGGACACAGCGCCCGGCCCGGATCCGGGCCAGCCCTTGAGCCACGAGAATGCGGTTGTTGTGGTCGAGCGGGACCACATCGGCCACGGTGCCGACCGCGACGAGGTCCAGGAACGAGGCGAGGTTCGGTTCCGGTATTCCCTTGCCGGCGAACCAATTCGAGACGCGCAGATGAGCGCGTAACGCCGTCAGCACGTAAAACATGACGCCGACACCGCACAGGACCTTGCTCGGGAAAAGATCCCCGGGCCGATTGGGGTTGACGATCGCATCCGCTTCAGGCAGCGCGGGTCCCGGCAGATGATGGTCCGTGATCACGACCCGCACACCCGCGCGCCGGGCCGCGGCGACGCCGTCGATGCTGGAGATGCCGTTATCGACGGTAACGAGAACCTGGGGCCGGCACGGGAGAGTGATCGCCACGATCTCGGGCGTGAGACCATAGCCATACTCGAAGCGGTTGGGGACGACATAATACACATCTGCCGCCCCCAATGCCCGTAACCCGCGCACGGCGAGCGCACAGCCGGTGGCGCCATCGGCATCGAAATCGCCAACCACGACGATGCGTTCGGCGCGTTCAAGCGCGCCGGCGAGCACCTCCACGGCTTGAGGCATGCCGCCCAACGCACGGTAGGGAAGAAGGCGGGGGAGCGAATAGTCCAATTCCTCGGAAGAACGCACGCCGCGCGCGAGGTAAATACGCTGCAACACGGGCCGCAGGCCGCTCATAAGGCCGTCCGCCGCCGGGATGATGCGTCTGACTATCCGCTTTTCCATTGTTTTGAAAGCGTACGGTGTAATATAGGATTCGAGCGCTGTAGCGCGGAGCAGAGTTCGGTACGGCGCCCCGCGAACCCCTATACAAGCAGCTTGGGTTGTGCTCTATTAATTGCTGGATCGGATGCCAGCGAACACGGGCGCCGTCAACAGTAATGCGTTCGTGAATTTTTAGGTCATTTTATTACAGTTCGTGGGAGGGGACCCAGAATATGAGATATGCACCAGCAAGGGTAAATCCTATGAACCGGACAAGTAGCATAGACAGTACTCCATCGGAAACGAACTGCGCGGCGTTGCTCTGCGAAGCCGCCAAGAGTCAGTTGGTGGTAATCGATATCCAGGCGAAACTCGGCGCCACGATTCCGACGAAGGTCCTTAATCGCGTGGTCGACAATACCGTTTTGCTGTTGGAGGCTGCCAAAACACTCGGGATCCCGGCGCTCGCCAGCGAGCAATACCCGAAAGGCCTAGGCCCCTTGGATCCCCGGATCATCGAACACCTTCCGAGCGGCGTGCAACGCTTCGAGAAAACCTCGTTCTCATGCGTGCAAGCCAACGGTTTTCTCGACGCCGTCAGGAATGCCGCTCGGCCACAGGTCGTGCTCGCGGGGATGGAGGCGCACGTTTGCATTTTGCAGACGGCGATTGACCTCCGCGCCCAGGGTTTCGACGTGTTCGTCGCCGAGGATGCGCTGTGCTCGCGTAAGCTGGAAAATTACCAGAATGCCCTATCGCGCATGCAACAATCCGGCGTAGCGGTGCTCAGCGCCGAGTCCGTGGTGTTCGAGTGGCTACGCGACTCGCAACACGAGCATTTCAAAACCATCGCGAAACTTTTGCGTTGACAGGGTTTAATCCGCGGGGCGCGCGCCTAAACCAGGGCGACACCGCGATCGGACGCCCGCGATCGCATCCTTAGTTCACTGCACCCGCCACTGTGCATAGGGCGCCTAAGCCACCGTTTATCGAGCTGCGTGATCTCACCAAGACTTATCACGAAGGCGGCTCCGAGCGCGTAGTCCTCCAAGGTGTGAACGCCGTGTTCTCCCAAGGGCTGTTCTTGGCCGTGACCGGGCGGAGCGGTTCGGGGAAATCGACGCTGCTTAATCTCATCAGTGGCATCGACCTCCCGACGGCAGGCGGAGTCCGGTTCGACGAGATTTGGTTGCACGCGCTCGATGATACGCAGCGCACGCTGTTTCGGCGCCGCTATATTGGATTCGTATTTCAGTTCTATAATCTCATCCCGACGCTTACGGTCGAAGAGAACCTGCTGTTACCCCTCGAACTCAATGGGATCACGGGCCGCAAGGCCCAGACCAAGGCCATGGAGTTTCTGGAACGGCTGGGCCTCGATGGGCGCGGGTCGAGCTTTCCTGATCGCCTCTCGGGCGGCGAACAGCAACGGGTCGCCATCGCCAGGGCCTTGATACACGATCCCGCCGTGATCCTGGCCGATGAGCCGACCGGTAATCTCGATCTCGAGACCGGGCGCTCCGTACTGAACCTGCTGCAAGAAACGGTTCGAGAGGCCGGAAAGACCTTAATTATGGTCACGCACAGCCAAGAAATGGTGGCTGTCGCCGACCGCATCTATCGTCTAGGAGAGGGACGGCTGACGGCATCGACATCAGCATCGTGACCTCGATATTATGGCGCGCGGGCTTGCGTTTTTTGATCCGCAATCCTTGGCAGCTCGGTCTCGCTGTGCTCGGAATCGCCTTGGGAGTGGCGGTGGTGGTCGCCATCGACACGGCTCGGACCAGCGCCGATCGCGCTTTCACGCTTTCCACTCAAGCGGTCGTCGGGAAGGCTACCCATCGCATCATCGGCGGACCTAGTGGTCTCGAAGAATCTCTTTTTACTCGATTAAAGATCAGCGCTGCGATCCGGCAGGCGGCGCCGGTATTGGAGGATCACGTGTCGCTCGCGGATTATCCGGGCGAGACGATGCAACTACTGGGCATCGATCCGTTTTCGGAACTGAGCTTTCGTGCGCTACGGACCGCTGATGAGAATACGGCCTCCGCGGCCAGCCTGGTCAAGTTTTTTACCCAAACCGCAAGCGTGCTCATTAACCGTGCGAGCGGAACGCGCCTGGGGATCCAAGTTGGCGATCACTTGGATATAAACTTGGGTACGGCGGCGCATCGGCTCAGGGTGGTCGGTTGGCTCACCGAAATCGGCGATTTAGACCAGGGGTCCTATGACGACCTGCTGGTTACCGATATTGCCACGGCGCAAGAGCTCTTTGGCATGGCGGGACGCCTAAGCCATATCGATCTCATCCTCGCCGGGCCGCGAACCGAGACCGTCCTCGCGCATATCCAGCGCTTGCTGCCTCCCGGCGCGGCCGTGATTTCCGCCCGGACCCGCGATCAGGCAGTTGCGCGAATGACACGCGCGTTTCAAGCGAACCTCCTCGCCTTGAGTCTTTTAGCCGTCATGGTCGGCGGGTTTGTGGTGTTTAACACGATGCGCTTTCTGGTCGTGCAGCAACGGGACCTGGTAGGGACATTGCGCACGCTCGGGGTCCGGCGGGGGGAGGTGTTTGGGTGGATTCTCGCGGAAGCGACGCTTTTGGGAAGCGCCGGAACGGTCTTGGGGCTTGCCTTGGGCTTAGGGATGACTGACGCGCTCGTCAAATTAATGACGAGAACGATCAACGACGTCTACTATGTGTTAGCGGTAAGGCAGTTTTCTCTCGCGAGCGCAACTGTCCTGAAAGGCATTGCCCTCGGCATGGGAACGACGCTTATCGCGGCCGCGCTCCCCGCCTACGAAGCAACCGCGATGTTGCCGGGGCTTTCCTTAGCGCGCTCTCACCAGGAGATCCGAAGCCGCCGCAAAGTCGCCATCGCGGGATGGGTTGGGGTCTCGATTGCGGCATTCGGCGCGCTGTCATTAGGGATCCCGAGCGGGGGCTTAGTGACGGCGTTCGCGGCGTTGTTTGCCATCGTTTTCGGGAGCGCGCTGCTCACGCCAGGGCTGATGGTAGGCATCATCCATGGCGTTGGAAAACTATTGTCGCCTAGGGTCGGCATGCTTCTACGCATGGCGTTGCGCTCGGTCACCGCCGCGCTCAGCCGCACCGCTGTCGCCGTTGCGGCCTTGATGCTCGCGATTGCTACAACCGTGGGGATGGGATTAATGATCAGCGATTTTCGCCTATCGGTTTCCGATTGGCTCGCTAATTTGCTGGGGGCGGATCTGTATGTCTTTGTCCCCGGCCCCACGGTCAGGGCGCGTGCGTCGGCGTTAGGCCCGGAGCTGGTCAAGGGCATCAGGTCCGCGCCCGGCGTCGCGTCGGTGTCTACCACTCGCCGTATCTTTATTGAAGACCCTGGGGAGATCACGGAACTGGTCGCTTATGAGCTGAGCTCACAATCGCGCGCGGGCTTTCGTTTCCAGCGCGGAGATCCTGAGCACATCTGGAGGGTTTTCGACCGAGAGGACGTGGTATTGGTGTCCGAGGCCTATGCCTACCGTCATGGTTTATCGC
>JALZJW010000189.1 GCA_030859565.1 Pseudomonadota bacterium | reverse complement strand
GACTGGCCTTCACTCGCTTCCAAGGCGTTCTTGATGAGATTGTTCAAGACCTGGCGCAGGCGTCCGGGATCGGCGTGGGTCACGGGCAGCTCGGGGTCGAGATCGGCCGTGAATACGGCGTCGCGATCGACGTTTTGATAGAGATCCAGTATTTCTTGGATTAGTTCATTGAGACGGCACGCTTTCGGCTGCATCTGGGGGGTGCGGGCATACTCCGAGAAGGTATTGACCATATTCTTCATGGTTTCGACCTGCTGCACGATCGTATGGGTGAGCCGATCGAGTACCTCAGCTTCTTTCGGCGCCAGCGTGCCGAGGTATTTTTGCCGCAGGCGTTCCGCGGACAACTGGATCGGCGTCAAGGGGTTTTTGATCTCGTGCGCCAGACGGCGCGCGACTTCGCCCCAGGCCGCGTCCCGTTGTCCCTGCAGCAGGGCGGTAATGTCGTCAAACACGATCACGTGTCCCCGTACCCGCGCGCTCGCGCCCGCTAAGGTCGTACCGCGGCACATCAGCACCTGCCGCCCGTTGGTCCCGAACAACTGCACCTGCTCGCGCCAGTCCGAATGCGGCGCATCGGGGACATTCCGCAGCGCCTCGCCGAAGGGCTGCAAATATGGGAAGGCGGCACAAATTCTGCCCACGCTTTGGCCAAGGAGCGGCACCAGCTCGACGCCGAGGATCTTACTCGCGGCTGCATTCGCGGTCCGCAGGCTCAGATTGGGATCCAGGGTCAACACGCCCGAGGACAGGCGCCCCAAGACGGCCTCCAAATAAGAGCGCTGCGCCTCGACCTGATCCTGGCTGCGCTTGGCCTCATCGCGCGCCAGTGCGATCTTGCGGGTCATCTCGTTGAACGATTCGACCAGAAATCCCAATTCGTCCTGGCTCGACGCGTGTAACTCCCGCCCGTAATCGCCGTCGGCGATGGCCCGGGTTCCAGCGGCGAGATCCTGGATCGGGACAACCAGGCGGTTGGCGGAATAAAACGCGGCCCAGACCGCGCCCAGGATGCTGAACAACAAGACCAAGGTCAAGGTCATTAGGAAACTAAGTTTCAGTTGGTCCCGTAGATAGGACAGTTCGCGATACTGGAGGTACGCCGAATGCACGTTATCGGCGAGCTTATTCGTGCGCCTTGCCACCGGATAGAGCGCCTGCAATAAACCGGGATCAGCGGCGGCCCCGATCTCCGGCACGTTGACGACGACGCGGACGGCGAGCGCGGCATCGCGAATTGCGTCCAGTCCAACATAACTTCGTCCTTGCCGCAGTTGCAGCAAGATTTCCGCGCTCGGCAGGTTGGGCACGATCTCGTGGGCGCCGCTGCTGGAGGCGATGATACCTCCCTTGCGGGTCAGTAACAGCAATTCGTCCGCGCCGCTTCTCGTGCGTAGTTCGTCGAGATTCATGGGTAAGGCCGGATCGGCCACCACGGTGCTGCTCGGATCCCTGAGCGCCGTGAGATCGAGCGGCGTGACGGAGATCGGACCCTCCATTAGCTCATAGGCCAACTGTTCCGTCTGCTTCAGGAGCTTGCGTGTCTGCTGGTGGAGCGCGCCGCGGCTCAGATCGAGCGCGTCCTTCAAAGCCTGGGCCACACGCACATCGAACCAGCTATCGATGCCACGGCCGAGGAAATCGATGGAAAACCCATAGACCACGAGCAGCGGGCTCACCGCCAGAGCGACGAAGAGGCTCAGCATGCGCCGGCGCAGCCGGGCGCCGGGCCGTCGCGCGCGCAGATCGCGGTAGAGCTGCCGGACGTTGAGGGCAATGAGCACGAGGAAGGTGATGAGCCCAATGGCATTCACCGCCAAGAGCACCGAGTACATCTGGCCGAAACGCTGCGAGTCCTGGGTGGCGTTGCTCATCATTAACAGTGACGCCAAGAGGACCAGGCTCAATGCGCCGATGGGGAGCAGGATCCGGCGTGCCCGCTTCATACCGTTAAGCTCCATTCGAACCATGCGCTGCTCAGACGCCAGCCCGAATAGAAGTAGGCGATGAGGCGCACCGGCGCCGGAACCGATTCTATATCCAAGCTCGCCCGGACCCGAGCATGATAGGCACGCCCTGGGCTTAGCCGACGGCGTTCGAGGATCGGGACGCCGCGGATCTTTCCGAGCCCCGCGCGAGCATCCGCCAAGGAGGTAAAATTCTGCCTATCTCCGGTGATGAGATTAACGATTACATAGGTCTTGCTGAGCGCGTGATGCTCAAGCCGGTAACCCTGCTTGACGGTGGCGATGCGCTCGTCCCAGAGGAATTCGCGCTCCCGCCGCAGCTCGGTTTCGATCAGGATCTCGAGCGCCACCCCGTTATCGAGCGCTTCCAGGGACTCTTTACCGAGCTTGAATCCGAGATTGGCGTCCAGCAAGTAAAAGCCGTTGACCAATCGCAACGCCGCAGATTTGATCATGATCCCGGCCGCCGAGGCGGGCGCCGCCGCCAGCGTCAACAGCAGCGCCATGCTGGCTAAAGCGCCGCGCTTCGGCAGCGGCTTAGACTTTCCGCAAAGCCGCATAGAAGAATCCGTCCGTATTCGCGTCTCCCGGCAGCAGTTGCACTCCGGCCCCGGTATCCTGGCCGTGCGCTACGGCGATCGGGTCCAAGCGCGCGTCGGCGTGCCGGGCCAAGAAGGCGCGGATCTGGTTTTGGTTCTCGGCGGGTAGCACCGAGCAGGTCACATACAGGAGCTTGCCGGCGTTCGCGAGCAAGGGCCACAAGCCGTTCAAAAGTTGCATTTGCAGGCCGGCCGATGCCGCGATGTCGGACTCGCGCCGCAGGAGTTTGATATCCGGGTGCCGCCGGATCACACCGCTGCCCGAGCACGGGGCATCCAAGAGGATGCGATCAAACGCTTTTCCATCCCACCAGCCGGCCGGTACCGAGACATCGGCACAGTATATCTCGGCGCGCATGTGTAAACGTTCGAGCGCCGCCCGCAGCGATGCGATGCGCGCGGGATCGCAGTCAACCGCGACCATCCGCCGCAACTCGGGATCCATCTCCAGAATATGCCCGCATTTTCCGCCCGGGGCTGCGCAAGCGTCCAAAATCCGGTGGCCGGAGCGCGCATCCAACAGCACCGCGGCGATCTGAGCGCCGGCGTCCTGCACCGAGACATGCCCTTGGTCGAAGCCGGGTAGCCTCGACACATCCAGGATTTCCGGAAGCGAGATTGCATAGGGACTCAAGGAGAGCGGGTGCGCTTCCAGTCCGGCCTGGTCAAGCCGCGCCATGTAATCCTCACGCGAGCCGCAACGCACGTTGACGCGCAGGGTCATCGGCGGCCGCTCATTGTTGGCCGCCGCGATGCGTTGCCAGGATTCTGGCCAGGCCGTCTTGAGAGCCGCCAGCAACCACACCGGATGCGCGTATTGCGCGGCCTCGGTGGCCGGCTCGGCGAGCAGCTTGTCGCGGCGCTTCAGGAAAGCACGGAGCACGGCATTGACGAGCGGGGCGGCGCGAGCGCGCCCGAGCCGCCGGCTGGCGTCCACGGTCGCGGAGACGGCCGCGTGATCCGGAATACGCAGATACAGGAGCTGATAAAGACCGATTAAGAGTAAGGCAAAGACCGCGCTATCGATTTCCTTCTGTGGGCGCGCGAGGAGCTTGCTCACAAGCGACTCCAAGGCCGGGAACCAGCGCAAGGTGCCATAGGCGAGCTCCTGAGCGAGGCCGCGGTCGCGGGGATCACGCAGGCCGCTAAGCGACATCGGCATGCATGCGGCCAAGGATTGGCCCTGCCCCACGACGCATGACACCAGCCGCGCGGCGACCGCGCGCGCATCCTTAAGCGGCCGCGGGGACTGGTTAGCCGTCATGCTTAAGACCCGGATGGGCGTTGAGGAAATCCGTCGCGCTCACCGGCTTGCGCCCGGCTGCCTGGACCCGGGTGAGACGCAATACGCCCTCGCCGGTCGCCACATCGATCCCGCCTCTTGCGCCGGGTAGCAACGCGCCCGGGGCAGCCGGAGCGCGGGTCTCGATCGCACGGGCGTCCCACACGCGAAATTCCATCCCGCCGAGCCGCGCGAGCGCGACCGGCTTCGGATTAAATGCCCGGACCTTGCGTTCCAGCTCCGGGGCCGGGCGCAACCAGTCGAGCCAGGTTTCGGCGCGCTCGATCTTATGGGCATAGCTGGCGCCGCCTTCATCTTGGGCGCTGGGCCGTAAGCGCTCGTTCAAAATCTCCTCGAGGGTCGCTAGGAGGCAGCTTGCGCCGAGCTCGGCCAGCCGTTCCCGCAGGGCGCCGCCGGTATCGACGGGGCGGATCTCGCAGCGGGCCTGTGCGTAGAGCGGACCCGTGTCCAAGGCCGCGCTCATCTGCATGATGGAAACGCCGGTTTCACGATCGCCCGCGGCCAGGGCGCGTTCAATCGGGGCCGCGCCCCGCCAGCGCGGTAACAGGGAGGCATGAACATTGATGCATCCACGGCGCGGGATGTCGAGCACGGTGCGCGGGAGGATCTGTCCATAGCCGACTACTATCATGACATCAGGTTCTAACGCGGCGAGTTGGTCCGCTGCCGCCGCATCTTTGAGCGATAGGGGCTGGCGGATGGCTAATCCGTGATCACGCGCCGTGGTCTTGACGGCGCTTTCGTGCACTTTGAGTCCCCGGCCGGCCGGCCGGTCCGGCGGGGTGTAGACCGCAAGTAACGAGCCGGGCGCGGCAGTGACTAAAGCGCGGAGTATCGTGGCCGCGAACTCCGGCGTGCCCGCAAAAACGATCCTAGCCTGCGCGAGCCGTAGCGGGCCGCTCATAAGGCGAGTCGTTGCGCCTTTTCCAGTTTCTTGCGGAGCCGGTTGCGTTTTAATATCGAAAGGTAATCTACGAACAGCTTGCCTTCGAGGTGATCGATCTCATGTTGAATGCACACGGCCAGCAAGCCGTCCGCCGCCAAATTGATCGCCTCGCCCTGGGCGTTGAGAGCCTGCACCTGAATGCGCTCGGCGCGCTCGACGGTCTCGAAAACGCCGGGAACCGATAAACAGCCCTCCTCGGTTTGCTCACGGCCCTCGGTGCCGGTGACGCGGGGGTTGATGAAACACCAAGGTTGGTCGCGCCGCTCGGAGACGTCCAAGACGATGACCCGCCGGTGGACGTTGACCTGGGTGGCGGCAAGACCGATCCCGGGCGCCGCGTACATGGTCTCGAACAGGTCCGAAACCAGGCGCCGCACGTTGTCATCAATGGCTGGCACGGGTTGTGCCTTTATCCGAAGGCGGGGATCGGGATAGTGCAATATATCTAAGATGGCCATGCCACGCGTTGTCCTGTCCGATGGCGTAAATCATAGCAGAAGCTGACTCTCAACTTTAGACAGCTTAGTGAAATTGCGTTTCTTTTTGTTAAAATTAATGAACAACATCAAACCTTTGCCGTAAGGGCGACACGACGATGAAAAAATACGTATTGCTGTTACTCTCCGCGTTGGCCACGCTACCTTGCTACGGCGAGAATTTGGCGCTCAACCCGAGCTACCCCGACCACTATGTCGTGAAACGCGGCGATACCTTATGGGACATTTCGGCGGTCTTCTTGACGAAACCATGGCTCTGGCCGCAGATTTGGCAGGTGAATCCGCAGGTGCGGAATCCGCACCGCATCTATCCGGG
>JALZJW010000188.1 GCA_030859565.1 Pseudomonadota bacterium | reverse complement strand
AGGTGAAACACCGTGAACGGACTTGGGGCACCCCGAACGAGGCGGCATTAAGGTATCGCACATTTGTAGAATATCCCGCATCCGATAAGGAAACCCGCAGTCGACCCAATAATCTACCGTCTTGCGCTCGCCTGAACTCGGGCACATTCTCAATAAGCACTACCTTAGGTCGGAGAATTCTCACTATGTCGGAAACGTGAAAGACCAAACCCGCGTCCCCGTTGAGGATTCGTTTCCCAGCCGCCGAGAACGTCTGACACGGCGGTGCTGCCAGAACCACTTCCACTTGACCTGCTTCGAGCTCTAGGGCATCTAGGACATTGGTGGCCCCGTTGCCTACCATCGGATCGCCGAACGAGTATTCGAGAAATTGGGTGCTAGGAAAGTTCCAAGCATATAGCTCCTTCAACGCAGGATCGTTATCTACCGCTGCAACTAACTCAACCTGATTTGGAGAGCCTGCCTTGAGCCAACCCAATGAAAGCCCGCCAGCACCACTAAAGAGGTCGATCACTCTAATCCGACTTGCTCCATCCAGGGAGATACTGTCTTCGCTCAATCCAAGAGCTCCACAACTAGATCATGAGGTAATTCGGCAAGGAACCGATTCGATGCCTCGCTGAGTTCGTTTTCCACACGATCAAGTCCAAGTTCAGCTTCCCGTCGCTGAAGCAACCGAAGAGCCTCTCGCTGAACGACATCCCGGAACATAGTAAGTTGGTGGCATCTGAAAGCACTTGCTGTCGAGCCGCCGCGTTCGAGCGCTGCCTGCGCGTATGGATGAACAGTATTGATCCACCAGACATTGTAGAACTTGTCTACATCGTCTTGCTCTAATGGTGGATGCCGGTCAGTAAAATGCTTGGACTCCCCAGGATTCGCAGGATCCTCGTCGATGCCACTTAGCAGAACTTGCGGGAACCGAGACCGACGAGATCGGTCTAAGGTACCAGGAGTCTCAGCAGTTCCCCCTTCACCGGTGTCGCCACCTGTCCCTCGGTCTCGAGGCCCGTCCCCTCTTGATCCTTCTCCCGTTGGCGCTTTGCCCGTTCCCACGTTGCCGAACCCACCGCCGGCAGGGTCATCGATAAAGTCCACCATAATCTGAGTCTGTAGCTCTTGTAGAAAGTGCTTTGCGTGCTGGTTGAGCGCATCATTCAAAACTGTTGCTTTGTGCAATTCAGACTTCCGTTCTTTAGATTTTTGTTGCTCTTCAACAGCCGCGACCTGTTCCCACAATCGTTCAGCGGTCCAGGAAAGGATTGTGTTGGTCGTGGGAGTAGAGACCAACTTCTCACGATCGTTCTGGACTAGCGCATCGACATTGGGAAAGGTTAGGTGCAGTTCCGCATACAAGAGGCTGAGGATCGGCGAATGTCCAGGCAGAGGAAGCGTGCTAACCGGATATGTGGCAATAGGATTGTCATCGCCATCGACAACAAATACGGCGTTCAAATCTTTGAGGCGGCCTGTTAGAGGCATTCCCGCCTTGACAATTTTCAGCGTGCCTGCTGTGGTAGTGCCAAGAGCAAGTGCGGTATCGACAATTAGCTCAGTCGGAACTTGCAGGATTCTCGGCGGCCAGTCTGGATCCTCTTCGATAGTCTCTAGGCTTAGGCGATCAATCCGCAGTTCACCGTTCACGAATACAGAAATCGCTAGTTCCCTAATGGGTCTGCGCGCTTGTGAAGCGTCTCGAATATCATCGATAAGGCGCTGGTGATTCCAACTTCCGCCAGACACGACATCATTGGCTGACAGCACCTGCTTACCCTGACGACCAGCGATAACTGCAATTCCCGCCCTCCTGAGTCCAACTCTGCGACGAGCGAGCCGTCGAAATGTTCTAGGTACTCTGTAATGCTCCGGTCACCTCCCAACCCTTCGCTCTTGGGGAGAGCGGTAGCGAGAGCCGTTCTCCAGCTCATTGCTCGATCTTTGATCTCCCAGACGCCCGTTGTACCATCACTACGACGATCTACCACCAGACTGGTGGCTCTTCCATCGCGCCATGTGATAAATCGCGCCCCGCCTTTCCACATCTCTCGCATGTAGAACTTGCCGCCGTTACCGTGGCCTCCCGTGACCGACGCGGATGAGGAGCCACCGTGAGAAGCTGCCGACCGGCTTCCCCAGTTCAAAACGTAACTCTCCACGATTTGGAGCGTTGTTCCACCAAAATCAATGACGGCTAGGTTAGGGCCACGCTTGTTACTGGACGCATCCATTAAGCACAGAAACACAGGCCAATTGCCGTTTCGAGACTCTTTTTCGGACTCGCGCAAGCGGAGGTACTGATCCAGGCTATTCTTGAGCAACTCAGCAATACCTTTGGCGTGCTTGAACTTGAATGACTTGCCAATCGTGTCCAGAAAGTCAGGGCTAATCTCAGTCTTGATTCGATTTCCTTCATTGACCATGGCTTTCACTCCTTCTAAATAAATGACCAAACTGGTTGTCGAGAAACTCTGCTAGGGCTGCCAGCTCGTCTGAGCCACCAATTCTAAGTTCTCGCGCTTTGCGAATCGTGTCGAGCGCAAATTCTACTCGATGCTTTCGATCTTCGAACACTGTGCCAGTACTGAACTGAAAAAACACCCTAGCATCATAATCGACAAGTCGTTCAGGCTGATCACGCCAAGCAGATAGCACTCGCGAACGGAGAGCGTTGTTGATGAAGGTCTGTTCGTTTCTCGATAGCCTTGCTCGTTCTTGGTCATCTCCACTGTCTTCTTTTTCTAGAAGCTTTGACGCTTTTTCTATCCCAGCATCTGTCAGACGGAATACCTTATTCCCAAGTGAAACTACAAAACCAGATGGCTTTAGCGACTGATATATCTTCTTATGAATGTCGGAGGCGTCCGGATACTCGGGATGGTTCCGCAAGCTAAATGCTTCTGGATAATCGCGCCACGCTTGAAGTACAAGTTCTTCATACGGAACCTTCGAAGTGCTACCGTTCGCAACATGATGAAAGGCGATCAGAACCTTGTCAGACTGAGTAAGGGTGGGCGATGTCCCGGAACGGGACTGAACCTTATTGTCGGACTTGTCTTGATTGCGTCTAGGCTTTTCCATCTTGCTCCTTCGTCGCAACTCAAACTCTGGCCCGAGATCGTTCTGGACTGAGTTACACCCGTTCGGACGCCCAACGCATAGGCAGGAGCGTCCAGCTTAACTCCTTAGGCTAGGGGCAGTCGTATCGATGGCATTAAAGCCTAGCATCAGTCTCGAGGCATGGGCACCCAGTGTTTCCATTCCCGCATATTAGCAGCAATCGTTCCACCACGGGTTATTCTCATTGCAGCCAATTTCAAGTTCAGAGATTGCGTACTCACTTCGGTGCTGAACGCCCGCATTGCAAATCGGCAGCAAGGGCAAACATAGTATCCTGACCCCAACAGCATCGCCGACAGCGGCGATGCTTCGGAATCCGTGGCCGCCGGCCGGGGCGAGGCGAGCCTAGCAAACGGATGTTCCCCTTGAGCCATCCATTCTTGACCAAGCTGAACGACGGGGTGGTGCTGACCGACGGCGCGATCGGGACCATGCTCTACGCGGCGGGGACGCCGCTCGACGACTGCTTCGATGCGCTCAATCTCTCGGCCCCGGAGGCGGTGGCGGCGGTGCATCGGACCTATCTGGAAGCGGGCGCCGACATCATCGAGACCAATACCTTCGGCGCCAACCGGTTCCGTCTGGAGGGGTTCGGCCTGGCGGCCAAGGTGCGTCAGATCAACCGGCAGGGGGTGCGCCTGGCCCGCGAGGCGCGGGAAGTGAGCGGCTCCTCGGCCCTGGTGGCGGGCTCGATCGGGCCGACCGCGCGCACCCTGGCCCCGTTCGGCACGACCTCCGCGGCCGATGTCCAGGCCGCGTTCCAGGAGCAGATCGAGGCGATGGTCGAGGCCGGGGTCGATCTCCTGGTGATCGAGACCATCGGCAACCTGGATGAGATGACGGTCGCCATCGCCGCCGCCAAGGCGGTCTGCGACCTTCCCATTGTGGCCAACATGACCTTTGCCGAGGATGGCCGCACCATCGGCGGTAGCTCGCCGGAAGAAGTGGTCGACCGCCTGGCGCCACTGGGCGTGACCACGATCGGCGCCAACTGCTCGGTCGGGCCGCAACTCTTGTTGCCGGTGGTGGCGACCATGGCCCGGCGGCTGGAGCACATGCCGGGCGAACGGCGGCCGTGGCTTTCCTGCCTGCCGAACGCTGGCTGGCCGGCGCATGTCGCCGGGCGCGTCATCTATCGCTCATCCCCGGAATACTTCGGCCACTTCGCGCGGCAGGCGGCGGACCTCGGCGTCCGGCTGATCGGCGGTTGCTGCGGCACCACCCCGGCCCACACCCGGGCGATGCGGGAGGCGCTGACCGCCTGGCGCCAGGAGCGGAGCGACCCGGGACTGGCCTTGGCGACTGCCACGACAAGCGCGGCCACGATCGATCTGATCGAGCCGGCGCCGGCGCCTGAGCTGGCCCCGGCCGAAGGCCCATCCTCCCTGGCCCGCAAGCTGGAAGGCGGCAAGTTCATCGTCGCGGTCGAAATTGATCCGCCGAAGGGGCTCAACCCGGCCAAGGCGCTCGATGGCGCCCGCCTGCTGCGCGAGGCCGGGGTTGACGCGATCAACGTCGCGGATTCGCCGATGGCGCGGGTGCGGATGAGCGCCCTGACCATCTGCTACCTGATCCAGCACCAGGTCGGGGTGGAGACGATCCTGCACCTGACCACCCGAGACCGGTCGCTGATGGGCCTGCAATCGGATTTGCTCGGGGCGCACGCGGTCGGGGTCCGCTCGATCCTGGCGCTGACCGGCGACCCGCCCAGCCTGGGCGACTATCCCGATTCCTCCGCCGTCTACGACATCGACTCCACCGGCTTAATTCGGGTGCTGACTCGCCTGAACAATGGCACCGACTCGGCCGGCGCCGCGATCGGCAAACGGGCCAACTTCCTGATCGCCTGCGCCGTCGATCCCACCCGCGAGGATTTGGCCCATGAGGCGGCCCGGCTCCGGGCCAAGCTGGAGGCGGGGGCGAACTTCGTGATGACGCAGCCGATCTTCGACCCCGCGGTCTGGCGCCGGTTCCTCGATGTCTACGGCGCCGAGCGGCTGCCGGTGCCGGTGTTGATCGGGATCCTGCCGTTGCAGAGCACCAAGCACGCCGAGTTCCTGCATAACGAGGTGCCGGGGATCACCCTGACCGACGAGGCGCGGGCCCGCATGCGCCGGGCGGGCGCCGAGGGCCGGGCGGAAGGCGTCACCATGGCTCAAGAACTGCTGCTGCAACTCCGGCCCCACGTCCAGGGCGTCTACCTGATGCCGTCGTTCGGCCGCTACGAGGTTGCCGCCGAGGTGTTACGGGTGCTGGACTGACCCGACACCCGGGGCCTTGGTTCACCGTTCCGTGGTCGCTGTCCGCGCTGATGAGGTCCATGCTATAGTCGCGCGGCCGGCACAACTCGTTCGGATCCGGGCGCGTAGCGGGATGGAGCCCAACCACGATGGATCAGGAGGCGCCGGCCGCGCCAGCGGCGGCCCAGGCGGCGGCCACGGCGGCGCGGCGTCTGATCGAGTCGGCAACGATCGCCGTGGTGACCTCGACCGGTCTCTATCTGATTGGCGCGGTGTACACC
>JALZJW010000187.1 GCA_030859565.1 Pseudomonadota bacterium | reverse complement strand
GATAGTGTAACCGCGGCCGAGCAGTTGCCGCGCGCGCGGCATGTCCCCCTCGGCCAGCGCCCGGCGCACCTGGGTACTGCTCACGCGCTCCCCGGCGATCTTAAACACCGGCGGTTGCACCACGGTAAACCCGTAGCGCGATCCCAAGGCCACCAGCATCCCATAATCGCCTTCGCGTCCCTTGCCGAAGCGAAAATCATCGCCGGCCACCACGCTCCGCACCCCGAGCCCGGACACCAAGATCTGTTTCACGAATGCCTGTGCCGGCAGCTCCGCGAACGCTTGGTCGAAACGCAGGCAAACGAATCGATCAATATCCTGAGCTTTCAAAAGCTCGTACTTTTCCCGTAGCCGCGTCAAGCGCGGCGGGGCGGCGTCAGGCTGGAAGTACTCCTGGGGTTGCGGTTCGAAGACGATCACCGCGGTCGCCAAACCGAGGCGCTTCCCAACCCGTTTGATCTCGGAGCAAACGGCTTGATGGCCCAAGTGCACGCCATCGAAATTTCCAACGCTGGCCACGCACCCGCGCTGCCTTGGCGGCAGGTCCGCGATTCGCCGGATCAATTCCATCGCCGCACGTACTGCGATTATACCGAGGGGTGAAACGCGCGCATATGTTCCCACCGCAGTCCACCCACCCACAACGCGCCCGCATACACGAGCCCCGCCGAGGCGATCAATGCGAGCAGCCGTAGCGCCCGCTCGGTGGCGGTCCAATGGTGCCAATCGCCGATCTCCCCGCGGCCGAGCAGCAACAACAGGGTCATGAGCGCCGCGGCCACGATCACACGCGTGAGAAACATGCCCCATCCGGGAAGCGGCCGGTAAATGTTGGCTTGATGCAAACCACGGTACAACAAGGCCGCGTTAATATAGGCGCTGAGCGAAGTCGCCAGCGCCAATCCCGCATGCGCCAGCGGCCAAATGAGCACCGCGTTGAGCAGTATATTCGTCAGCATGGCGATCACACCCACACGGACCGGGGTGCGGGTATCTTGCCGGGCATAATATCCCGGCGCGAGCACCTTGATTAATACGAAAGCGAGAAGTCCGAAAGCAAAGGCGATGAGACTGCGCGTGGACATCTCGACATCGTGTGCGCTGAATTCACCGTATTGGAAAAGCGTGCACAGCATGGGGCCCGCGAGGAGCGCAATGCCGAGCGCCGCCGGCACAGCGATGACAAGCACGCACCGCAGCGCCCAATCGAGGGTGCCGGCGAACGACTCGGCTGAGCCGCAGATGTGCTTGTCAGCGAGGCTCGGTAAGATAACCGTCGCCAACGCGACCCCAAACACCCCCAGGGGAAACTCCACCAGCCGGTCCGAATAGTACAGCCATGAGACGCTCCCGGTGATTAAAAACGACGCGAGCAAGGTGTCTATAAGGAGATTGATCTGGGTCACCGAGACCCCGAAAATCGCGGGTCCCATCAGCGTCAGTATACGCCGGACGCCTTCATCGCCGCGTTTGATGCGCGGCCGCGGGAGCAGTTTCAGCGGTAGCAAGAACGGCAGTTGAAATAACAACTGCACCGCGCCGCCCACGAAAACCCCCCAGGCCAAGGCCACGACCGGCTGCTGCATATGGGGCGCGAGCCAGATCGCCGCGCCGATGATGCTGAGGTTCAAAAACGCCGGGGTAAAAGCCGGCACGGCAAAACGGCCGTAGGTCTGCAAGATACCGGAAGCGAACCCCGCGAGCGAGATAAACAGCAAATACGGAAAGGTGATCTTGAGCATGTCGACGGTCAGCGCGTACTTGTCCGGATTGGCCGTAAATCCGGGAGCAAACACCAGCACCAGAACGGGCGCCGAGACAATGCCGACCACGGTCGCTAATCCCAGCCACCCGGCGAGGACGCCTGCGGTGTGATCGACGAGATGTTTGGTCTCCGCTTGCGTTCGCTGGTTTCGGTATTCTGACAAGACCGGCACGAACGCTTGTGCGAAGGCCCCTTCCGCGAACAGGCGCCGAAATAGATTGGGGATGCGAAACGCCACAAAAAACGCGTCTGCCACGAAACCCGCGCCGAAGAGCGTCGCGACGACCATGTCGCGCATGAACCCCAACACGCGCGAGATCACGGTCATACTCCCCACGGTCGCGGTGGAACGAAATAAGCGTATGCTCAGCGTGTCGCCCCTGAAATCAATTTTACTTCGCGGGCGGGGTTATGAACCCCGCCCTTGACCAAAGGGGAGAGTTGCACTACTCCCCTTTGGAAACCCCAATGCTAAAGTGCCCGCCGTGAACGGCGGGGTATTCAAAATTAATGGCTGCTCACAACGATAGCACAGGAAACCGGCGGGCAGATATCGCCGTCATTGACATCGGTTCGTGGAATACGCATAGTTCCGCCCCCGTTTAACTGCTATTGGAGATCAGGTTGGCTAATTGTCCCTCTGCTCGCAAACGCGCCCGGCAAGCCGAGAAACGCCGGGCGAGCAACGTCAGCCGGCGCTCCCTGCTGCGTTCGATGATCAAGAAGGTCGTGCGCGCGATTCGGCAAAACGACAAGGACGGCGCTACCGCGAACTATAAGGCGGCGGTGCCCATTATCGATCGCATGGCGACCAAGCGAATCATTCGTAAGAACAAGGCGGCGCGGCATAAAACGCGGCTGCATCTCGCGATCCGCGCCTTGGGGTAGCGCGCCAACTCGGGTTTCCGCCAGCGGAAATCTACTCGAGAACTACGAGGTTATCACGGTGGATGAGTTCCGGCTCGTCCACGTAGCCTAGAACGCTCTCGATGCGGTCGCTCGGTTGGCCTCTAATCTTCGCCGTCTCCTGCGCGGAGTAATTGATAAGGCCGCGCGCGATCTCCCGCCCCTCGGGGTCCACGCAACTGACCAATTCACCGCGCCCGAAGTCGCCTTCTACCGCGGTCACGCCCACGGCCAGCAGGCTCCGTCCGGCCTTAAGCAGCACGCGCGCAGCACCCGCATCCAAGACCAAGCGGCCGCGTGGTTTCAGGCTCCCGGCGAGCCACTGTTTGCGGGCCGCCAGCGGACTCTCGCCGGGGACCAGCAAAGTACCCGTCTGCGCACCGGCGGCGATCCCGAGCAGGACCTCGGGCGTATGGCCCGACGCGATGATGGTCGCCGTACCGGAACGTGCCGCGAGCGCCGCCGCCGTGAGTTTCGTCCGCATACCGCCGCGTCCGAGCCGGGTGCCCTCTCCCGCCATGGCGTCCAGCTCGGGATCGCCGGCACATGCCCGCGAGATGAGCCGGGCTTGCGGAGCGGCGCGCGGATCGCGTTCGTGTAAGCCCTCCTGATCGGTCAGGATCACGAGTAGCGTCGCCTCGATGAGATTAGACACCAGCCCCGCGAGCGTATCGTTGTCGCCCACCCGGATCTCTTCGGTGGCCACGGTATCGTTCTCGTTAACCACCGGTACGACCCGCAGCGCCAAAAGCGTGCGCAGCGTGCTACGGGCGTTCAGATAGCGCTGCCGGTGCGCCAAGTCCGCATGGGTCAGGAGCACTTGTGCCGTGTGCAAGCCATGACGCTGAAAACACGCTTCGTAGGTCTGGATGAGCCCCATCTGGCCGATGGCCGCGGCGGCCTGAAGCTTGTGCAGGGCGTGCGGCCGGCTTGCCCAGCCGAGCCGGACCACGCCTTCGGCGACGGCGCCCGATGTCACCACCACGATCTCGCGCCCTTGGCGGCAGAGCACCGCCATCTGCGCCACCCAGACCCCGAGGGATTCGGCGCGCAGACCCGCGCCATTATTGGTGGCGAGCGAGCTACCGATCTTAACCACCCAGCGCCTGGAGGCGCCGAGGTCTGTTCTCTCCGGTCCCGTGCTCATTGTTGCGCGCACGCCGCGGCTTGCCCCGATTCGCTCAGTGCGTCCAGCCGCGTTTGGATCGCATAGACGAGCGCCGGACAACCTTCCCCGCTCAAGGCAGAGATCTCGAACACCGGCCCGGTCCACGCCAAGGCCGCGACGATTCCTCCAGCGCATGCTTTGCGATCGGCGTCCGGCAGCAAATCCACTTTGTTGAGGACCAACCAGCGCTCTCGAGCATAGAGCTGGTCGCTGAACTTAGCAATTTCCTCCTCCACCGCCCGGATCCTGGCGACGATGTCCTCCACTCGATCCGGGGTCCCGATATCGACCACATGCAATAGCAGCCGGGTACGCGCTAAATGCTTCAAGAACCGCACGCCGAGGCCCGCGCCCTCGCCCGCCCCTTCGATGAGACCCGGCACATCGGCGATGACGAAACTGCGTTCGCTATCGACGCGCACCACACCGAGTTGCGGATAAAGCGTCGTGAAAGGATAGCCGGCGACTTTCGTGCGCGACGCCGACACCGCTCGAATGAGACTCGATTTTCCGGCATTCGGCATGCCCATGAGGCCCACATCCGCCAGTAGTTTGAGCTCGATGCGTAAATTGCGGGCTTCGCCCGGTTGGCCATGGGTGATCTTGCGCGGCGCGCGGTTGGTACTGCTCTTAAAGCGCGTATTCCCTATACCGTGCAGGCCGCCCCGCGCCACCACGAGGCGTTGCTTGGGAGCCACGAGATCGCCTAGCAACTCGTCGCTGTCGGCGTCGTAAACCACTGTCCCCGCGGGGACCCGGACGATGCAATCGGCGCCGGCACGTCCCGAGCAGTCCTTACCCATGCCTGCTTGCCCGTTTTGCGCGCAAAACCGGCGCTTATAACGAAATCCCACGAGCGTGTTCAGGCCCTCGGCGACTTCCAGAACGACATGGCCGCCATCCCCGCCATCCCCCCCGTTCGGGCCTCCGAAGGGGATGAACTTCTCACGGCGAAAGCTCAGGCAACCGTTCCCCCCGGCCCCCGCCTCGACGCGGATCCGCGCTTCATCGACAAATTTCACCGATCATCCACCGCAGCAAAAAAAACCCCGTCCGGGACGGGGCTTTCGAGCGCGCCAACGCGCCGCGTTATTGCGGCATTACGCTCACATAAGTACGGGTCCTTGGCCCCTTCAGTGCGAAGACGACCCGTCCCGGTGCCAAGGCAAACAGCGTGTGGTCGCGGCCACATCCCACGTTCACTCCGGCGTGAACGCGGGTCCCGCGCTGCCGGACGAGAATGTTGCCCGCTTCGACCCATTGTCCCCCAAAGCGCTTGACCCCGAGCCGTTTCGATTCGGAGTCCCGGCCGTTACGCGTGCTGCCGCCCGCCTTTTTATGTGCCATCGTGTTACAACGCTCCGTTAGCCATGCATTTCCGGCGAACCGCGGATGGACCGAATCGTAAGCTCCGTGAGGTTCTGCCGATGCCCCATCTGCTTACGGTAGTGCTTGCGGCGCTTGAATTTAACGACCATGATTTTCGTACCGCGCGGTTGCGCGGTGATTTCCGCCTCGACCACTGCACCGTTGACCACGGGCGTACCCAAGGTCACCTGCGCGCCGTCCTTGACCAGTAATACCTCGCGCAGCTCCACGCTCGCGCCCACATCGCCCGCGATGCGTTCGACCAAAATTGTATCTTTTTCTTGAACCGCGTATTGCTTACCGCCTGTCTTGAGCACCGCTAGCATGGTCAATTCCCCGTCACCGTGATCCCATCGTTCCGTTACCGAATGGGTGGGCAATTCTACGAAATCCGCGCGCAGCGCACAAGCAAGAGTCTATTCCAATGCAAGATGAGTCTGAAGGGAGGGCTTATTTCTAATACAAGATGAGTCTGAAGTAAGGCGGCGACTGTTCATGATGGGAGGATGAAGACCATCATGAACGACG
>JALZJW010000186.1 GCA_030859565.1 Pseudomonadota bacterium | reverse complement strand
CCCTCAATCATCGGGACTAATAAATCATGCTCTTGGGCCTCCCCGAAGGCCTCGGCATGGACCACGATCTGATGTTTGGCGTCCACCGAGGAGAATAATAGGGCGAGGAGAATAATAGGGAGAATAATAGGAATAATAGGGGACAGACCACAAAGGAATAATAATAGGGGACAATAGGGGACAATAGGGGACAAGGGACAATAGGGGACAGACCACAATATTATAAATTATAGCAGGCCAAGCTGCTCACTGGGGTGCTGCGCTTGGGTCCTCGGCCGGCCCGCCTTGCCCTTCGTCGCACGCCTACCGAGCGCTCGTTCGATGTCAAGCTGAAACCGCTGATTACCCAGAGCATAGTTACCATTGGTTGCCGCGCGGATCTGCGTCACTAGGGTGTCGTCCAGATGCGCCTTGAACAGCGCCCGATACGCCTCGCGCCGCTCTCGCAGGTCCCGCCCCAGGCGCAAGTACTGCTTATGGGCACTCACGAGATCATCCACCTTGGCCTCGGCATTGGCCCGATAGCTACTCCAGCGATATTCCCGCGGATGCCTCACTATCCCCGCCCGCACCGGGTTGAGCTCGATATAGCGGTAACACGCGAGTACATAGTCCTCCGATTGAGCCAGACACGAACGGAAGCGCCCTTCCCATAAGGTGCCGCTGCGCTTATAGGTGCGGTTGATGTATTGCACATAGCGCTGGCCCAAGTGCTTCATGGTCAGCGCGGCGCTGTCCGCTCGCTCGGGGGTCAGAAGCAAGTGCACGTGGTTGGTCATTAGCACGTAGGCATGCACCGCAGCGCCGAACTTCTTTGACAGCTCGGTCAGCCGATCCAGATAGAACCGGTAATCATCCTCGGCAAAAAAACAGGCGGAGCGGTTGTTGCCGCGCTGAATGATATGCCAGGGAATCCCAGGAAGACTGAGTCGTGAGCGTCGGGGCATCGGCAGAACCTCCTCGTTACATCATCGTTAACCCGCACACTCAAAAATACCATAAATATGGTGGTCTGTCCCCTATTGTCCCCTATTACCCGCTCATCTTGCTGCTTTAAACCTCGAAGGAAACGCCCCGTGCGGACCCGCATGCGGGGTGTTGTGGGGGCTGGGGGTTAAACACCCCCGGCTACCCGATTGGGCGGATAAATAAATAACTGAAAACCTCATTCCGCAGCTCTCTGAGATGGACGTTAATTCTTTGACACCGTCATCACCATTTTTTGGTCTGGCCTGCTGCAAGTGACTAGAACTGAACCGTCGGCTGTTGGGAATTTAACCATGCGAACGGCCGTAGTTTCGACGACGTTAATTGGCGCGACTCCAAGTTGCGTGGCGGTCCTTTGAATCACTAACAGGCACTGGTCAAACGGCATTGACTTGCTCGTGGACTCCTGCGCAAGAGCAGTTGTTGTGACGAGCATCGAAATGGCTGCAAGTGTGTGCTTCATGTATTTCTCCCTGGTTGAAGTAAAAGACGCCCAACGTTTGACATGAGCGGCACACAACGGCGGCACCGCCCGTGACGGAGTGAGACATTGTGCCCCGCCGTTGTGTGTCCGTTCGATGGAAGGGTTAGACCTCTCCAGCGATAGAGCGAATGAGAAGGTTGGAAACGAGTTCATCGAGTTTCGTCGGATCAACTGCTTCGACGCGTTGTGTACGCCCGGCGTGAACGAGGTCGCTTCTGGCGTTATAGCAGCTGGTGAAGTACACAACATTGTCAGCTGAGGCGCAGAGCGCGACCAACTCTCGACAAGCCTCGCCGATTGACTGTCGGCTGAGGTTGCTCAATGCGTCGGAGAGCGCATTACGCTCCGCGGCAGTTAGGCCGGCGGTTTTGACGCTTTCGCGAAAGCTCTTCACGACTGAGCGTGCAGCGGGTGTGCGCGGTTGCCTGGTCGACAGCACTTCGACAACGGTGATAAGCGTGAGGAAGCGAGTCTTCGGCGTTCCCTCGAAGTGGGACAAGTTATAGAGATCAAGGGCGAGCAGTTGCTTGGCAGACAACGTTGGATTTGCTTGAAAGAACGCGAGAAGGCGCTCCTCATAGTTCTCAATCTTGTGGGTAACAGAACCATATGCTTCAAGGGCAATGCGGGTTACCGGTTTCTCTTCGGAATAGACGTCAAGTCCGTGGATGTCGTCGCGTAACTGGACGCCGTGCTTGGCTGCCATGTCAGCCTTTATGGCTTGGCTGAAGGCCGCACCAACTCTGTTTTGAGCATCGAGCCCGATGCGTCGTTCTGCCGCAAGGAATGACAGGGCCACCTGAACTCGTTGCCCCACTGCCTCGGCGGAAGAATGAGTTGGGAACCCCTTGCCTACAACTGCATATCTTGTCCGTGCACCAAATCGGTTGCGCTTTGGCTTCGGCAGTTGCACTAGATAGACGCGGCCTTCAATGTCGCCCAAGTGCAGGCGACGCCGTGGGTGGACGCCTGCGAAGATCCGGCCCGGCGGAAGATGGAACTTGAGACGGAATCCGTATGTGGGCTCGTCCCGAACGGTCACGCGAGTGGGCATAGGAACTGTGAAGGAGGTCTAACTTAAATTCGACACCACTTGGTGTCTAAACCAATAAACGAATTGGTGTATAATCACGGCCCGCAGCATACAACCCTCTGAATAGGAACTCAATTATGCCACGGAATGCACCATACGGTGCGGGCGCAACGGATCCCGCACCACGAACGCCCCGTCTTCTTGACCAAGTTCGCCAGCGTTTGCGCTTTCTCCACTACAGTATTCGGACCGAGCGGGCCTATGCCGATTGGATCAAGCGTTACATCTTGTTTCATCACAAACGCCATCCGCGCGAGCTGGGAGCAGCAGAAGTGGAGTCCTTCTTGACCCATCTAGCCGTTGACCGAACGTGTCGGCATCGACACAGAATCAGGCTATGGCGGCAATTTTATTTTTATACCAAGGGGTGTTGGAAACAGAGCTGCCTTGGCTCGACGAGATCGTGCGCGCGAAAAGGCCCCAACGGCTGCCGACCGTTTTGACGGTTTCGGAGGTCCATGCCGTGCTCGCTCGGCTGGACGGTACCATCGGGTCGATGGTCCGCTTGCTGTACGGCACCGGCATGCGGCTGATGGAATGGGTGCGCTTGCGGGTCAAGGACCTCGATTTCGAGATGCGGCAGGTCACTGTGCGGGACGGCAAGGGGTCGAAGGACCGGATCACTATGATGCCGGGAACCCTCGTGGCCCCGCTGCAGCGCCATCTCGAGCGCGTGCGGCAACTGCATCAGGACGATGCGGAGGCCGGCTTGGGTCAGGTCTATCTTCCCGATGCGCTCGCCCGGAAGTATCCGCATGCAGCGCGCGAATGGGCCTGGCAATATGTGTTTCCAGCGCGATCGATTTCGACGGATCCACGATCGGGGCAGCGCCGGCGGCACCATGTGGATGAGAAGGCGTTACAGCGTGCGGTGAAAAAAGCGGCGATTACTGCCGCCGTTCCTAAGCCGGTATCGCCGCATGCGTTGCGGCATTCGTTCGCAACGCATTTGCTGCAAGCCGGATACGATATCCGCACCGTGCAAGAGATACTCGGGCATTCGGATGTCTCCACGACAATGATCTATACCCACGTGCTCAACCGAGGCGGGCGCGGGATGGTCAGTCCTCTGGATGCGTCGCTTTGATCCCGCGAGTCGGCAGGGAATCCCGGAACCCACACGTTCAGGATGACGTTCAAGGTAACGTCCCTGTCCTCTGGATACCGGCAATCCATGCCGGTACGACGCCTTTCGTTCCGGCCCGCGGAGGCTAATCACGCATACCTCAGCGCTTCGGCGATCCGCAGCCTGGCGGCGCGCAACGCGGGTAACAATCCGCCGACGAGTCCCATCACGAGGGCGAAAACCAAGGATTCCATCACGATGGCCGGCGTCAAGGTAAAATCGAACGATAACTCTGCAAAGGTCTGCCAGTTCATGGTAGAGACGCTCACTGTCTGCATCAAGGAGGCCAGCAAGATCCCCAGCGTGCCTCCGACGAGACCGAGGAGACACGATTCGGTGATAAACGCCGACAAGATATCGCGCCGGCGAAACCCCAAAGCTCGCAGGGTGGCGATCTCTGAGGTGCGCTCGGCCACCGAACTGTACATGGTGATCATCGCTCCGAGCACGGCGCCGATCGCAAACGTGATGCTCAGCGTGGTCCCCAATATACTTAAGAAATTCGACATCACCTCCGACTGGTCGGCATAGAACTCGATCTCCGGCTGGGCTTCGAGCGTCAAGCGCGGGTCCTTATTGATCCTTAGCTGTACGGATGCAAAGGAATGCCGGTCGGCTAGCCGGAAAATCACCGAGGAGTATGCGTTGCGGCGAAACGCCTGCATCAACTGATCGACATCGCCCCAGATCTCCGAGCTGAAGCCACTGTTCCCCGCATCGAAGAGCCCAACCACGGTCCATTCTCGACCGCCCAATCGGATCCGCTCCCCGACGCCGGTCCCGCCAAAGCCCTGGGCGATCTTGACGCCGGCGATGATTTCAGACGTTCCCGGCCGGAACATTCGGCCTTGAACCACGCGAACCTGCGGCCGCAGCCCTAAGCCCGGCGTTGATAGCCCGCGAATGGTCACATTCGAAGGCTTCCCGCTCCCGCGCTTCGCGAGCACCAGGAGCACCAAGGTTTCCTTCGAAGCGAAGCGCTCTCCCGTGGGTCCACGCGCGATGTGCGGCAGACTCTCGACGATCGCTGCCTGCTCGCGATCCACGCTGCTTTGCACTTCAGTTTCCGCCGAACGGCGAATGACCATGACATTGTCGCCACGGCCGGTCTCCACCAAGGTTTGCTCGATGCCTTCGGCAAGCATACGCATGGTCGCGAAGACGAACACTACCAAGGCCATTCCCCCGATGGTCAAGAGTGTCGTTATCCGGCGCGCCCGGAGATTGCGATGAATGTAATAGAACGGAACGGCCACTGGTCCTACTGTGTCACAACTCGCTGAAGGGCGCTCTGCTTCGCCGGAATCGGGCTCAAAATGCTCATTTACTCCCGTGTAAACTCCGCTTTTTCGCCCGATTCCGCCTCCCATGGCATCCCTTGATCGACATGTGACACAGTAGGACTAGGGGGCGTCTCGCAGCGCCGAGGCGAGGGACTCCTTGGCGCCGATGGCCGCGAACAACCCGGCCGCAAGCCCGACCAGCCCGGCCGCCCCGAACGCCAACGCGATGGTCGTGGTGGAGACCGTGAAAATCGGAAACAGGGTCCCGACGCGTGCGGCGAAGACCTTCGCGACCGGAAAGGTCAAGCCGATCCCGAGCAGGCCGCCGGAGACGGACAGGAATAAGGATTCACCCATGATCAGCCCAAGCACGTGTTTGGAACCGAATCCCAGGGCTTTCAGCGTGGCGTACTCGCGCCTCCGTTCCCGCACGGCCATCGTCATCGTGTTCGCCGCCACGGCGAGGATGATGGCGATCACGAACAGCGATACTATTTGAACCCACCATCAAGATCGCCTCCGTCATGGCGACGAACCCGAGTTGAAAGGCCTTCTCGGTCTCGGTCAGCGTCTCCGCCATCGAGTTCTTGAAAAGCGCATCGATGTCCCGGGACACCCGGGCCGCCTCAGCCGCGCGGTGCAAGCCGATGACGTAGATGCCGGTGTGGTCCTGGCGTCCGCCGGGCTGCTTCTTCTGCTCCTCATTGAGATAGTTCCAATGGAAGAACAGATTCGTCTCGTCGATTTTCGGCTCGGCGCCGGTATAAATCCCGCGCAGC
>JALZJW010000185.1 GCA_030859565.1 Pseudomonadota bacterium | reverse complement strand
AGTTGATCCCGCCCGATGCGCAGATCGAAAAGCTCTGCGAGGGCTTCAACTGGTCGGAGGGGCCAGTGTGGAAGGATGGCGCGGTGCTCTTTTCCGATGTGCCGGAGAACGTTGTTTATCAATGGAAGCCCGGCGAAACTAAAGCCGCGGTCTTTCTCAAACCGAGCGGGTTGCTCAAGCCGACGCCCGGTTTCCGGGAGCAGGGCTCAAACGGGCTCGCCCTCGATGCCGAGGGACGGCTGATCCTTTGCCAGCACGGCGAACGGCGCGTCGCGCGCTTGAACGCGGACGGCACGCAGACCGCGCTCGCGGACAAATTCGAGGGCAAACGTTTCAACAGCCCCAACGACCTGGCCTTTCGAAAGAACGGCGACATCCATTTCACCGATCCACCCTACGGCCTCGAAAAGCTGAACGATTCGCCGCTCAAGGAGATTCCTTTCAACGGCGTCTATCGCCGCACACCCGACGGTAAGGTGACGTTGCTCACGAGGGAGATTGGTTTTCCCAACGGCATCGCGTTTTCCCCGGACGAAAAGACCCTCTACGTGGCGGACTCGAAAGAACTGAAAATTTTCGCCTTCGACGTGCAACCCGATGGCGCGACTACTAAACAGCGCGTGCTGTTCGACGCGATGCCGTTGCGCAAACCCGACCGCAAAGGCTCCTGCGACGGCATGAAAGTCGATAAGGACGGCAACCTGTGGGCGACCGGCCCGGGCGGCGTGCTCATCCTTACGCCCGCAGGCAAGCACCTCGGCACGATTCTCACCGGCGAGGCGACGGCGAACTGCGCCTGGGGCGATGGCGGCTCTACGCTCTACATGACCGCCGATATGTTCCTTTGCCGGATCAGGACGGCGACCAAAGGGGCGGGCTATTGAGGGCGGCGGTGCACCGTTCTTAGTCCCAGCACGCTGATAAAGAAGCTCGAGAAGATGATTTGTATCCCGACGATGATCCACGCCGCCGAGGGCACCAGGCGCCGGAGGTTGTCCGGGTATGGGATCTCGCCATAACCGGTCTGCTCCCACATCCAAAGAGCGCGAGCGAACAAACCCAATCCGACGAGGCAAAACAGAAGACCGGCTGCAATGCCTCGCTCGAGGGTGAGAGTACTAAATAGCCGGGAGAACTTCGGGTCGGCGGGCAGCAGCCCTCTCGCGATGGCAAATACTTTGGTGAAATAAGCAAACGCCACCAGTTGCACGCCGACGATGACTAACATGCAGGCTTCCACGAGCGTCCCCACATCAAGCTGGATGTTCCCGATCCGGACGGGCCCGATCGACAGCACCGCGGCGGCGATGAACCCAAGGCTCGCGAGCAATAATCCGGGCACGAGAAATAACCAGCGGGGCGAGTAGATCAACATGAACCGGAGGTGGCGCCATCCATCGCGCCACGGACGGAGATGCGGCGAGCGTGAGCGGCCATCGGGATAAAGGATGATGGGCACTTCGGCGATGCGCAATGACTTCAACACCGCCTTGATCACCATCTCGGAGGCGAACTCCATCCCGGTCGTTTGCAAATCGAGCCCTTCAATGGCCGGCTTTTGAAACGCTCGCAAGCCGCAGTGCCAATCGCGCGAGGAGCTCTTGAAAAAGGCGCGGCCCAGAAAAGAAAGGACTGGATTTCCGATCCACCGGTTCTTCCACGGCATCGCGCCCGGCATGATCCGCCCCCCGCCGGCCGGGAGCCGGCAACCCATCACCAGGTCGTGCCCTTCCCGCAGCCTGGCGATGAATCCGGAGATGTTCGAGAAGTCATAGCTGCCGTCGGCGTCTCCCATGATGATCCATCTGCCTTTGGCTTCCTTGATACCGCCACGCAGTGCGCTCCCATAACCTTTCTCGGCGACATGGACCACGCGGGCGCCGTTCGCCTCCGCGATCGCCGCGGATCGATCGGTGCTTCCGTTGTCGGCAACGAGGATCTCGCCAGTCACCGCTGCGTTGGCCAAACCGAGCTTCGCGTCTTGAATGCATTTCCCCAGCGTTTCCGCTTCATTCAAACACGGCATCAGGATCGTCACTTCACAAGCTTGCGGCTTCATGGTTTTTTTACACATCGATCACTCGGCCGACGGCGCCGCCCGGGTCAAGAATGATCAGGTTTTCATCGCTCGCGCTTCAACGCTTCAATCCCCCTTCCACGTTTCGCTGGCTCCTCAATCGGCAGAACTCTAACCTCCCGCTTCGGATGCGCACGGGTCTAAGACATCGCTGGAGCGTAGGAAACAATTACCTGGCCGGGATCACGGCGGGGGCCTGGTGGCGATTGCTGCGGGACAATCGCTTTGCCGTTGATCCTGTCTACTGGCATCGCGCCGCTTTCGTGACGCTCGCGAGCCTGATGAACTCCCTCTGCGCGCGAAGAGAGGAGCGGGCTGTTCGCCGCGGCAGTGGCGGAAATCCGGGTGCCGCCGCCGCTATTCATCCTGGGGCACTGGCGGAGCGGAACAACGCTTCTGCACAATCTGCTGACGCGGGACACCGGTCAGTTCGCGTACGCGAACACCTACCAGGCGGTGAATCCCCGTACTTTCCTCAGCACAGAAGCGGTGAACACGAAACTGTTTGGATTTCTTGTCCCGAAAACACAGCCATCCCATAGGCGGGTGGAAAAGGCTTGGAAGAGATGGGGTGAAGCTGCCACACGGCAGCCGTGAAAAAAACACGCCAAACTCCTCCAAGCCGCGGCAAGCTTTCCGTGCTGCGGCAGATCTGCAATCTTATTCCCAATCATCTCGTGCCGAAGCTGGCGCGCGAAACGGGGGCGCAAAAGCAAGCGCGCACCTTCACCCCCTGGGGGCTGCATTCCGGAGCGCTCTCGGCGATTCGGGGCGCCAAGGCGCCTTGCCGCAACACCTTTTCGCACGCCAATAAGACGCGCGATCCCGCCCTGGCCGAGCGGCTGTTTTGGGCCGTGCTCGAACATCTGCGCACGCTCTCGCCGCGTTTTGCCGGCGGCCAGCGCGTGCGCTTGGCACACCGCTTCCGCCGGACGATCAGCGTGGTCGATAGCACGGTGCTCCAGCTGGTGGCCAATTGCCTGGATTGGGCCAAGCATCGCCGGCGCAAGGCCGCGGCCAAATGTCATCTGCGGCTGGATCTGCAAAGTTTTCTGCCGGTGTGCGCGATCGTCGATGTGGCGCGCGAGCACGACAACGTGCGCGCTCACCAGCTCTGTGCGCGGCTGCAAGCGGGCGAGATTGTCCTCTTTGACAAGGCTTACGTGGACTTCGAGCATCTCTACGCGTTGCAGGAGCGCGGGGTTTTTTGGGTCACCCGCGCAAAGGACGATCTGGCCTGCCGGGTGGTTGAAAAGCTGCCCAAGAGCAAGGATCCGCGCGTGCGGCGCGAGGATCTCATCGTGCTCACGGTCTTCTACAGCCGCAAAGCTTACCCGCTGCGGCTGCGGCGCGTCAGCGCGCGGGTGGAGGTCGATGGCCGCGAAGTGGAGAGGGTCTTTTTAACCAATCACTTCGGCTGGAGCGCCGGCACCGTGGCGGAGCTTTACCGCTGCCGCTGGCAGATCGAGGTCTTCTTCAAGCAGATCAAGCAGACCCTCCAGCTGAGCGACTTCCTGGGCAACAGCGCCAACGCCGTGCGCTGGCAGGTGTGGACCGCGCTCTTGTGCTATGTGCTGCTGCGCTTTCTCGCCTGCGTGCATGGCTGGCACCATAGCTTTACGCGGCTTTTCACCGTGCTGCGCAGCACGCTTTGGGAGCGCTGGGAGCTTGGTTCTTTGCTCGGTTTCTATGGGACAGCCGGTGGCAGTTTTCGATGCCTGGGCCAGCCCCAACAAGCCTGGCTGCTGCACGAATCGTGAAGCCTCCGCCGGCTATGGGACAGCACAGCGAAAATCTCTACCCTAGGACCATCGCAAACTCTTAACGTCACTTTTCGAAATTCAGCTACGAGCCCTAGCAAACATCAGCCTCGCTAGCCCATCCCAGGCTGCTATGGGATGGCTGTGGATTTGGAGGTCTTCTCTTCGTGCCATGCTCTCTTTGTCGCGCTCTTCATCTACATCTACGATCTTCCCGAATCCGAGCACAGCGAACGCCTTCTTCACCGCTTCGACGAGTTGCGCATCGGTTCCTGTGAGGATGTTGTGAATCCACCCGCTTGTCGCCCGCTCATTTTCCAGTTCCCTCTCCAAAGTCGCTAAGTTCGCCCTCGCACGCTCTTCAACCTCTATCTGTTTCGCCTTCAGCTCCAGTACCCGCGGCAGCTCATACTCGGGTCGGTGCGTCCATAGCCCGCGCTCAACATACGGAAAAAGGTGCGGCGCCAGCTCCGGTAAAATATCTACAAACAGCCCTGTTAGAAACGCTGTTTTGTCCCTCAACTGCGGCAGAATGATCACCGTCCCTTCTTGGCCTTTCAGCCATGCTACACCAACTGAATGCTTGAACTTGTTTTGGCAGAGCGGGCGCCAACCTTCTCCCGACCAATTTGGAGCGGAAACAGTGCAGTTGAACCTTCCGCCTCTCAAATGCTCGGCAACGAGCTTCCCGAGAGGCGTGCTGGTATCGGAAGGCGTCATTTCCTCTCCGCGGTCGTCGCCGATCTCGAATGTTTGACAGGTAGATAGGAAATCCCAAATGTCACCGTGGAATGGACGTTCGTCATAGAGTCTTGGAAAGTGCCCGCCGCTGAGGCACGCGTACTGGACTTCTTGATGCTGTTTAGCGTCGGCGAAGATGACAAACACGCCTCCCATTCCCAGAATCCGATCGAAGGCTTCGCGCACCTGCCACATTGCCCTTGGGCGAGGATCGATGAAACCTTTGTGGCATTTGGCCCACAAATCCGGTTCGCTATCAGGCCAGTGCTTCTCACCACTCGGACCAGCGTCGTATTCTTCGACGTGAAGGTCTACAACAACGATTTCTTGCTCTTGATGATTGGGAAGCTTTGCCCGTCCGATAATAGGGTAGTTCCCAGACTTAGGAACCTTGTACGGTGTGCCAAAGGTGCCACGAGTCACGTTAAAACCTTTATCGGCGAGGGCTTCCGCTGCACCATCGTCTATGTCGAGGAGCAGTACTTTCGGCTTAGGATGCTTGAGTTCAGACGCTTCACGTGCTGAACGGTTCGGCGCATCTGTTTTCGGATTTGCTTTACCAATCGGAAACATGACCGTCGCTCTGGCTATTTAGACGATTGCTCCGCTAAGCAGCTTCGGCAGCAGCGTGTCGCGCAGGTTGGCGAGGGTGCGGGATTGCTTGGAATTGGCGAGCACCCGGGTCACGAGCGGTGCGGCTTGGTGTGTGAACGCGTCGACGACCGGGGATGGCGGCACAAGAACGGCGAGCGAACGAACTGCGGTGGAATTAAGGCCGGGGATGGCAACGCCCGTGCCTTTGATTCGCATCTCGGCGAACGCGAGCTCGGAAGTCATCCAGAAATAAATGTATTCTTGGCTCAGACGTTCGTTGGCGCGCAGACGATAGACGTGCTCGTTGATGCAGCATTTCTCAAACGGGAATCCGTCGCCGAACATGCTGACATGAGGCTCGTACTCGCCGGGTCTTCCGCCGTCCTTGTAGAGCAGAACGTCATGGCTCTCGATATGGCCTTTTCTCATTTCTCTGTAGAACTCGAACGGCACGAATTTCGTCTTGCCGAAATCGAAGACTCCCATGCTGACGATGCTCTCGGCCCCGATGCTGGGGACACCACTAGCCCTAAAATAAGCGAGGTTGGATGTTTGTTGTGCGCGAATGAAGCAAATGTTGATCTATGACCGGTTTTCACCACGCCAACGCCGCTGGTGCAGCCAAGCTGG
>JALZJW010000184.1 GCA_030859565.1 Pseudomonadota bacterium | reverse complement strand
GGTGACCGCGATCCCGTGCGGGCCGCCGAACGCCTCCCGGATCGTGTACAAAGGACTGGTGCCGATATCGCCGTAGACCACGCCGACGGCGCCTACGGCAAGGCTTGTGACGGTGTTACGCGGTGGCTGCATCGGCGAAATCCCTGGCAGTTTCATCAAGACAGGTATTTTCATATCGTGGTGTTACGCGACGGCTGCATCGTCGAGAGGATCGACGCCGCGGGCTAGGGCAGAGGCAGAGCGCCCGATAAAATTCTCTCGAGCGTTGCCACCAAGAAGCGATGCTCGCAGGCCAAGACCCGCTCGGCAAGCCTCTTGATCGTATCCCCGGACTCGACCGGCACCCGGCACTGCGCGAGGATCGGTCCGCAATCGTATTCGGCATCCACCAGATGAATGCTCACCCCGGTCTCCGTCTCACCCGCCGCCAAGACCGCCGCGTGCACGCGATCCCCGTACATGCCCTGCCCGCCGAAGCGGGGCAATAAAGCGGGATGGACGTTGATTACCCGCCCTCGATAGTGGGCAAGCACCCGGGGACCGAGCCGTTTCATGTACCCTGCCAATACCACGAGTCCGGCCTCGTGGCGCGTCAATGCCGTTAAAATCTCCACATCGAGCGCCACCGGATCGGGGTGAGTCCGCAGGCTCAGATGGTAATCCGGAATGCGCTCGCGGCGCGCCCGGAGCAAGGCTTCCGAATCGCCGTTATTGCTGATGATCACGCGGGGCTCGGCCGCTAAACGTCCGCTGTTGCAAGCATCGATGACTGCCTGCATGTTGCTCCCGCGATGGGATGCGAGCAACCCGAGCTGATTCAAGGGGGGTAGGCTCCCTGAATGGGGCACGCGGCGATCGATCATCGCCGGCGTTCTATCTGCGCCAGGATCTCCTCGTAGCTCCGATCCACGATGCCGCCAAAGAGCGGATCCTCGCTTGCCGCGGCGGCCGCCATCAGTTCTGTCCAATCTTCATCGCTCAGCACCTTGATTAACCTTGGAAATATGTCGCTCTCCTCGCGCGCGGAATGCGCGCGGATGAGCGCGACGTATTCGTGTCCCAGCGTGCTGAGCTTATCCACGGAGGTGATCCCTCCGCCGACCACGCCGCGCACCAGATCGGAGAACACCTTCCCCATGTCCCGCAAGCGCTCATGCTCCGCGATGAGCTCATCGACCAGATCGCGACTCACCGGATCGAGTTGCGCGAGCCGGGTAAAGATCCGGTCTTCCAAAGGATGATGGGCCACATCCGGATAGACGGCCATGTAGTCCATGATGTCCGTCATCAAACGAAAGTTGCCGTTCTCCCCGCGGTCAACGGTCTCGATCTCCGCATCGAGCAAGGCTAAGAGCTTGGAAAAATTATCATGCTCGCCTTGCAGCCGCCGTATCAACTCAGACATCCCCCGCCCCTCCTCGGCCACTCTGATGTGAGTTACATTTACATTCTAACGGGACACGCGTTTGGGCTCGCACCTATAGCTTCACGGTGTACGTCCTCTGCACATAATCATCCACCAAGTGCTGGAATTCCTCGGCGATCCTCTCCCCGCGCAGGGTCAAGGCCTTCTGCCCATCGATGAAGACCGGCGCCGCGGGGACCTCGCCGGTACCGGGAAGGCTGATCCCGATGTTGGCGTGCTTGCTCTCTCCGGGCCCGTTGACCACGCACCCCATGACCGCCAAGCTCATGTCTTCCACCCCCGAGTACTTTTCGCGCCAGACTGGCATTTGAGCGCGGACATAGGACTGGATCTTATCCGCTAGTTCTTGAAAAACGGTGCTCGTCGTCCGCCCGCAGCCGGGACAGGCGATCACCAGCGGCGTGAACGAACGCAAACCCATGGTTTGCAGGATCTCTTGCGCCACGACCACTTCGGTGCTCCGCTCACCCCCCGGTTCGGGCGTGAGCGAGACGCGGATCGTATCGCCGACCCCTTGCTGAAGTAACATCGCCAAGGCCGCGGTCGAGGCCACGATCCCCTTCGAGCCCATCCCCGCCTCCGTCAGGCCCAGATGCAAGGCGTAATCGCAGCGCCGAGCGAGCTCCGTGTACACGGCGATCAAATCCTGTACACCGCTGACCTTACACGAGAGCACGATATGATCCCGGCCAAGCCCAAGCGCTTCGGCGCGCCGGGCGCTGTCAAGGGCGGAGACAATCAAAGCCTCCCGGGTGACTTCCCGCGCATCCCGCGGCTGCGCCAGCCCGGCGTTTTCGTCCATGAGGCGGGTTAGCAAGGCTCCGTCCAAGCTGCCCCAATTCACGCCTATCCGGACGGGCTTGCCGTACTGCAGCGCCGCCTCGATCATGATGCTGAACTGTGGATCGCGCTTGGGCCCGAAGCCGACGTTACCCGGATTGATACGGTACTTGGCCAAGGCCTGGGCGCAATCAGGATACTTCGTTAACAAGAGATGGCCGTTGTAATGGAAGTCACCGATGAGCGGCACGTGGCAGCCGGAGGCATCCAGCATCCCGCGGATGCGGCCCACTTGGCGAGCTGCATCCTCGGTATTGACGGTGACGCGCACCAGCTCGGATCCTGCCGCGGCTAATTCCTGTACTTGCTTAACGGTCGCCACCGCATCGGCGGTGTCCGTATTGGTCATCGACTGCACCACCACCGGCGCGCCGCCTCCGATGATGACCGATCCCACCGTAACAGCGACACTGCGTCGGCGCGGCGAAGCCGCGTAGAGCCGCTGTCCGGAGGGCTCCGAGATGCGATTTTTGACGGGTTCTAGCATGGATCCCCCAGATATTCTAAACCTTGCGTTTAATGTTATCTTAGAAGTGTGAATGGGCGCAAAAGCGATTATAGGAGGCTAACGCATGGCTCGAGGTATTAACAAGGTGATTCTCATCGGTAATCTCGGTGCCGAACCCGAGGTCCGGTTCATGCCGAGCGGCCAAGCGGTGGCTAACGTGCGCTTGGCGACCAATGAAACCTGGCGCGATCGTGAGACCGGGGAGAGCCAAGAACGCACCGAGTGGCATCGCGTGGTGTTCTTCGGCAAGCTGGCCGATATCGTCAAGGAATACCTGCACAAAGGTTCGCAGATCTTCGTCGAAGGGCGGATACAGACCAAGAAGTGGCAGGACAAGGACGGCCATGACCGGTACACGACCGAGATCATCGCGAACGAGATGCAGATGCTGGGCGCGCGTGGCGGGGGTACGGTGCCCTTCGAGAACGAACCTCCGGGCGAGCGGGCGCCGGCGCCTTCCCCGTCTCCGGCAAGCCCAGCGGCCCCCGCCGATCTCGACGACGATGTTCCGTTTTAGCAAGCGCTTACGGCCCGAGGCAGGGGCCAATGGCACGGCGGCGTGGACAGGTATGGAAGCTACGCTCTGCTGAGTGCGTCCGAAGTCGAAGGGCGGGACTACCGCGTGCACGTCCGGCTTGCGGATTCTCCGTTTGCCGTGGTCGCCCCGCACGGCGGACGCATCGAGCGCGGCACGCTGCCGATCGCCGAGGCGATCGCCGGTAACGAGCACACGTATTATTGTTTTGAAGGGATCAAACCGCACCGCAACTACTCTCTCCATATCACCAGCGATAATTTCGATGAGCCGCGCGCCTTAGCCGCCGTCCAGCGTGTACGCACCGTCGTAACTATCCACGGCGCCGGCGGATCGGGGTGCGTGGTTTATCTCGGGGGCTTGGATAGCGCGCTGCGCGCGCGCTTCATTTCCGCGCTCGATGCATCGGGCTTTGCCGCCACCGAGGATCCGAGCCCCACGCGCCAAGGCACTGGGAAGACCAATATCTGCAACCGCGGACGCTCGGGGCGAGGAGTGCAATTTGAGCTGCCGATCGGCCTTCGCAAGGAGATGTTCAATGAGGCAGCGCCCGGCGTATGGCACCCGAACGCGGTTTTCGAACGGTTCGTGACAAGCGTGCGCGAGGTGCTAAGCGAGTATGCTCAGACATATTGATTTAGGTTGGCGAACCGCCGTTCGGGGTCGAAATAAAAGCTCCTCATTCTAATGTCGAGCAGTTCTTGCGCCGACTCCGAACTTCGATCGCGCGCACAGCACGCTAACGCTTACCCTGGAGCCGGAAGTGAAAGGCCTCCGCGGTTAGTCCTCTCGGGGCCCTGGGATTTCCAGGTCACGGCAGATCGTGCGAGCGAGAAAATTGTTTATCTCGCGACGCCGAGGCACCGTTGTGGACCGACGAGTCTGGCGGTTGACATAGACCGAGTGCTTTCTACCTTCGCGCAGCAACTCGCACCCATGAACTTCTAGGTGACGAATCAGATCCAGCCGCTTCATGCGGCTGATGTATCAAACGGTTCCCGGATTACGTCTTGACCCCGGAGCAGTTCCTCAGCGAGCGCCCGGTTTGCTTCCAGAACAAGCTCAACCGCCTCGGCAAGATTCTCGCGAGCCTCCTCCAGCGTTGCACCCTGCGTGTTCGCGCCGGGAAGCTCTTCGACGAAGGCGATATAGCCTTCGGAGACTCTCTGAAACACGGCGGTAAATTGCATCGTGACTCTCCTACCTCTGTCTCGGCCAGTATACGCCTCGGACCATTAAAGGGGTAAACAACGCCGATGCCCGTCCAACAACCAGTTCAGCGTCAAGAGGTGATACCTGGCGACGTAACCGGATAGAATATGCGCAAGAAGCAGATCGGAGGAGGCGGGATTGAAACAAGCTAAGGTAGATCCCCCAGAATCATTAAAGATCGAGGCCTCGTGCATCATCGAAGGTGACGCGCACATAGTCTTGGCTCGACTCCCAGACAAGGCCGTTCAATCGGTCGTCACTTCACCGCCGTATTGGGGACTTCGGGATTACAACCTGCCCGGTCAAGTTGGTCTCGAGGAGACCCTCCCGCAGTTCCTCAACAGACTTGTCGCGATATTCGCCGAGATCAAGCGCGTTCTGAAGGATGACGGGACGCTTTGGCTAAACATCGGGGATGGCTACACAAGTGGCAATCGGGGCTGGCGTGCACCTGACAAGAAGAACGCTGCAAGAGCAATGGAAGTTCGCCCTGACACTCCTGAAGGACTCAAGCCCAAGGACCTTCTCGGTATTCCTTGGCGGCTCGCGCTCCGGCTTCAAGAGGATGGGTGGTACTTACGTAGCGACATCATTTGGCACAAACCGAATGCGATGCCAGAGAGCGTAAAGGACCGTCCAACTCGAGCCCATGAATACTTGTTTTTGCTCACCAAGTGCGAGCAATACTACTATGATCGAACGTCGATTCTTGACGTGAATGGGCGCAATAAGCGCTCGGTTTGGAACGTCAACACGCAACCCCTATCCTTTCTTCATGCAGCGACTTTCCCGCCAGCGTTGATTAGGCCGTGCATACTCGCCTCCACCCATCGCGGTGACTACGTCCTCGATCCCTTCTTCGGCTCCGGAACGGTCGGTCTTGTCTGCGAGGAAACCGGACGCAACTATGTCGGCATCGAGCTGCATCCGGGATATGTGAGGCTCGCCGCTGAGAGATTGGGGGCGCTATTTGCGCACATCGTGAGAGTCGCGTAGCGTGCCCATCTCGTTACCCGCTCCGCAGTTACAAATTGACTTTGCTTTCGCCCTTGAACAGATTCGCGGCTTGTATCTGCAACACGCTTTGAGCGAAGCTGCCCGCAAGCTGGACATCAAGAACGTCGATGCAGAGCTTGCCCGCATAGTCCCAAGCGCAAGCCTTGGCGATCGCGGCGAAGTGCTCGAGCAGAAATCGTAGCCTAATGGTATGGACTCCTCCCCTCCTAAACGGCATCGTGATGTGCCAAAGTGGAGGATGAGACGACCACTTAAACGAAGAGGAGGAGTCGGGTATGAACAGTACAACAATCGGTTTGGACATTGCAAAGTACGTCTTTCAGGTACACGGTGTGGACGGGAAGGGGAAGGTGGTTCTGCGCAAATCGCTCAGGCGAGCGCAGGTCTTGGCGTTCTTCG
>JALZJW010000183.1 GCA_030859565.1 Pseudomonadota bacterium | reverse complement strand
GTCATGGGCCGATTCAAGCGCAGGGTCGTGCGCGCGACTACACCTTGCCCGGACCTTCCTCAACAACGGTCGAGGGGCGTGTCGGCGATGAGGTTACGGATGATGGCGCCCAGGTTCTCCCCCCGCTCGCAGCCGCGCCGGTACGCTGTTTCGACAATACGCCGGTCGTTGCCATTCGATCCGTTGGCCGCCTCGAACCCTAGGACCATGGGAACGTTTGCATCCTCCGGGCCGGCCGTATCCTCTTGCCGCGCTACAGGCGCATCCTGCATCTCTGGGTCCGCGGGTGCCATGAATTGCTCTTTGACGCTCATGAGATCCATAGTGATTACCTCCGGGTCTGTGGTAGTACTCTCGTATCTACTAGACAAACGACTCAGATGAACCGCCCTCTGAGTGCGAAGGACATTATCCTGCGAATGTATGACGGCCAAATGACATCGGCCGGCCGCTTTCCGTGAAGACGCTCCTCGATGCCGATGCCTCAATTACAAAGTGTAGCACCGCTATCGAGAAATCCTATTTGCGTTGCACAACGAGGTTTGATATGGCTGTGAGGTGGTGAATAAATCGTCGCGAGCAAGCCTGAGCGCAAGGAGCCGCGGAGCGAGCGATGAGACATATCAACTCGATAGGCGAGGAGCGAGCACGCGATGCAGCGATCGGGATGCGCAGTAGATTTATTCATGCTTTCTGGCGATGAGCACGGCATTGGTGCCACCGAAGGCAAAGGAATTCGACATCACCGTGGTAACGGCGACCTTCGTTCGAGCGCTATTCACGACATAATCGAGGTCACACTCGGGGTCCGGATGCGTGAGATTGATGGTCGGCGGTATGGCTTGGTATTTTAAGCTCATGATCGCGACAATTAATTCCATGGCCCCCGCCGCGCCTAAGAGATGCCCGTGCATGGATTTTGTCGAGCTAATCGGGATCTGATAGCCGCGGCGTCCGAACGCCTCCTTGATCGCGGCGGTCTCGACCGCGTCGTTTTGAAGCGTCGCCGTCCCATGGGCATTGATGTAATCAATTTCTTCCGGTCCCATCTTGGAGTCCTCCAAGGCGGACCGTAGCGCGTGCGCTTGCCCTGCGAGCGAGGGCCGGGTGATGTGGGCGACGTCGGTGGTCTGGCTATAGCCGACGAGCTCGGCATGGACCGGCGCAGCGCGGGATCGCGCCCGTTCCAGATCCTCCAGAACGACGACTGCCGCGCCTTCACCCAGCACCAGCCCGGTACGGTTCCTCGAGAACGGCTTGCAAGACGCCGCGGGATTTTCCGGGTCCTCCACGGCGAGCGTGCGCAATGCTTCCCAGGCCTTCATGGTGCCATAGGTCAGAGGCGCCTCGGCGCCGCCCGCGAGCGCGGTGTCAACATACCCCAGCGCGATCTGGCGATAGGCTTCCCCCACCGCCACAGCGGACGAGGAGCAAGCGGTCGAATACGTGAGACAGGGACCGATAAGCCCGTATTCGAGAGCGATCCACGCGGCGGGGGCATTATTCATCGTCATCACCACCGTGAAGGGCTGCAAACGCTTCGATCCCTCGCGATACAAAATCGCATACCCCGCATCGGTCGTTTCCGCGCCTCCCATGCCCGTGCCCAAATACACACCGCACCGGGGCTCGTCGCCGCCTTGGAAGACCAGCCCCGCATCGGTCACGGCCTGTGCCGCCGCGCTCAGGGCGAGCTGACTGACTCGATCCAGAATTTTCAAGCGGCCAGGAGGGAAAAACAGCGCGCCGTCAAAATCAACCTGCGCGCCGATGCGGATCGACAGCTTTTCGGCGAACGGCGTTTGCAGCCTCCCGATGCCAGACCTTCCCGCGAGCAGGTTTTTGAAGAACTCGTGCGGGTCATTTCCGAGCGGTGAGATCACCCCCAGCCCGGTAATGACCACCCTTCTCAAGGACCGCGTTCCTCGACAGTGGGTTGAACGTGCTGCTCTGAAACCAAACGATCGATGTAATCGACAACGTCCTGGAGGGTCTTCAGGGGCGCCTGGTCACGCGGCACGGTGATGTTGAATTCATCTTCGATGTTGAACAGCAGATCGATGGTGTCCATCGAGTCGAGCCCGAGCGCCTCGAGCGAGGCATCCGGCACGAGATCACCGTGTGTAGCTTCGTTGTGCTTAACCAGCAGCGCCTGTAAGCGCTCCAAGGTCGTCATTATCACGTCTCCGGGATTGATCCCCTAGCTCACTTCCAACAAGGCCCCGTGACAGCTAAACCCGGCACCAAACGAGGACATCCACCACCAACCGTTGGGCGCCGAATGCTTCAGGGCGGCGCTGAGCACGAAGTACACGAAGGCGCTGCTCAGGTTGCCGAATTCGCTCAATGCCTCCCGGCTATAGAGGATCGCCTCCTCGGGTAGCTCCAATCGTTCCTTTAGAGCCGCGAGCACATCGCGCCCGCCCGCGTGCCAAATCCAAGTGCTGATATTTTGCTTGTTCATACCGGAGCTTTCCAGTACGGTCCCCAATACCTGTTCCGCATAAGCCGCCGCTAGCTTTGGCACGGGCCGGGTCAGGATATTGCGTAGCATCCCCTGGCGCTGTTCAAAACGCAGATCGTCGCGCCGTTCGGGATCGGTAAGGGACGCGCTCGTTTTCCATTCGATGCGCCGGCGGCCCGGAGCGGCGGCATCGGAGAGCACCGCTGCGCCCGCCCCATCGCCGAACAAGCAACCGCTGATCAGCACCCCCGGATCGTTGTCGAGATAGATCGCCGCACTGCACACTTCGGCCGAGACGGCCAACACATTCCAGCACCGGCCGGCCGAAAGCAGCGCCTCCGCCATCATCCAATTGGGTAAGGCGGCGCCGCATCCCTGACCGACGAGATCGAACGCCAACGCGTTGCGCCGCAACCCAAGTCCCTCTATCAGATAACTCGTCAGGCCCGGACACAGGTATCCTGTACAGGTGCTTGCGATCACCGCATCGATCTCGGGGGCGCGCCGGCCGGCGTTCTCGAGCGCCTGGCGCGCCGCGGCGATCGCCAGCCGGGGAGCGTGATCGCGGAAGCGCCGATGCAGGGTGTCGGCATCGATCTCGAACACTTCGCGCAGGTTTTCCGGCGCAAGATGCCTGGTTGCGATCCCGTTATCGCCGAGCAAAACCTGCTCGATGAGAGCACAGGCTCGCCGGTCGAGCCGGGTAGCGAACGAGGAAAACTTAAACGCCTCCCAGCATTCGGCCTGCGTATAGCGCTGCGGAGGCACGGCGGTGCCGAGTCCAGTGACGAACATTACCATTAGTGGTTGTGTTTTTTAGGCATGATAGCTCAAGCGCGGGGCCGAGGCGTCACACCGCACGCATCGCAGGCCGATGATTCAATGCCTTCAGCAGCGGCGCCGCCAACCCGGGGATGCGCGCCAGGATGGAAAACGCCGCCCGTGTTAAGCCCGGCCGCCTGAGGATCCAGGCGGCGGCATGGCAAAGGACTCTGCGCCCGATCACGCGGCGATAGGAACATTCCCAGTCCGCGATCAGAGCGGGATCCCAGCGTCGGACGGCCAGGAGCGCTAACGGGACCACGGCTTCCGCCGAGGCCAACGCCCAGGCGATGCCCTCGCCGGTGAAGGGTTCCACGTAACCCGCGGCGTCGCCCAGGACGAACACGCGTTCAGAGGCGAGACACGGCGCCCGCACGGTCAAGCGCGCCGTTCCCCGCCAAGCATCCTCGGCGAGTGGGGGAATTGGCGGCCAACCCACCTCGTTCAGAATCGCCGCCGCCGCAGCCCCCGCCCCGCCCAGTGTGCGGACGAACCCCCGATCGAACGCCGCCGCCACATTCAGCCGTCCGTCCTCCACGCGCACCAACCCGACGTAGCCGCGCGCGCCGCAGGCCATGAAGATCACTCCGGACTCATAGAAAGCCGGCGCCGCCGCGACGATCACCCCGACCCCGACGCGCGAATCCTGTGCGACCCTCGGAGCAACTTTCACTGCCGCTCGGATCAAACGGCTACCGAGCCCGTCGGCGCATAACACCAACCGGCTCGACACGGCGCCGCATTGCGGGCCCTGCCGCAATTCGGCGGCCACCCCTGATTTTGTGCCCGCTCCTAAACATGCGACCGTGCCGGGCAGAAACTGCGCTCCCGCGCCGATGGCCGCTTGGATCAACGCCGCGTCAAACGCCTCGCGGCTGAGCGCAACCCCTCCCGGTACCGCGAGCGTCAGATCCCGGCCCCGGATCGCGGCATGAAAAGCCTTGATGGGTTCCGCTCCGCAACGCTCCACCAAGGCACCGAGGCCGGCCGCGTTCATTACCGCCAAGGCGCGTGGATTCAAGCAGGCGCCGCACACTTTGTAGCGCGGAAAAGCCGCCTTATCGACCAGCAACACCCGTAGCCCGTGCCGCGCCAATGCGTGCGCGGCGAACGCACCGGCCGGCCCCGCGCCGACGATGACCACATCCCATTCCCACGCGACCGCATCGGTGATCGCGAGCGTCCCTATCGTATCTCCCGGTTTCATGGGGTTAAAATTCGTAAGCGCCGGCTTACTCCAACCATTTATCGATCAGATCCGCCATCTCGCCGGTACGCATCGGGGGCTCCTCGGCATCAAACCAGCGTATGGATTGCGCCGCGATCACCTGAGTGATCTTCTCGCCACTCACCAAACCATGTTGGTCGTAACACTGGTCCGGACATTTTGCGAGCACGTTAAGAGCCGCGCCGAGCACTTTTTCCCGCGTGCTGGGCGCATTGTTTCTCGCAGGCAAGTTAGGTTCCCGGCAGAGGCTGTCTGGTGACGAGGCCGAGGATCCCGGAACCACGCGCTGGATGAATTGCATGAGCGCCTCGAAAGGTTCCGGGATCGGGACGCCCGAGGCGCGCGCCCACTGATAGAGATCGATCGGCGCACAACGCCAATCCTGTTCTGGGGGCTCAGGGTTGATTACTCGCGGCTTGCCTTCGGTAACGACCGATTCTCTCACGGACGCCCACAGCTCGTTCTCCGGCGTCTTGCATGCGCCGGAAGCTCGCAGTGTTTCCCACGCACCGGGCGCGATTCCAATAAGGAGCGGAATGCCTTCTGCCCGCAACGACCACTCCGGTTTATGCATCCAGCGCTCATAAAGCAATTGCGCCTGCATTCGAGGGCTCCGATCTGCCGAGTCGGAGGGTATCGCTTGCAACGGGGACTGTTGTAATATGCAGGTTACCAGCCGCCCAAAGCTTTCGGCGATTTCGTTTCGCTGTACCATAAGCACATCAGAGTTGGTTCGGGGTCAGAGTGAAAATCACTTGAAGTATGATACGCTATCCGCTGCTTAAAATAATCAGCAAAGAGACTTGCGCATGGCCCGTCTACCGCGGCTTTCGTTATCGTCGATCCCCCAGCACATCATCCAGCGGGGAATAATCGCCAAGCCTGCTTCTATGCGGAGGAGGATTACCGCTTCTACCTAGAATGCCTCGGCGAAGCGAACTCCAATGTTACGTCGCGGACCCCATACCCGAAAACTATGCGGTGCGATTCAGCGACTACGACTGGACGATCGCGAATTCGCGACGCCAAGACCGGCCCGCTGGAACTGCGAATGTTGACCTAAGAAGTAGTGGGCATTGGGGATCTAGGGCGCGTGCCTGTGCGATAGCGCGATCACGTGAGAGGCTGTCGCCGGAATCGTTGCTGTCGACGAACACGGCGAAGAGCCTGGACCACGCCCGAGCTCGCGCGGCATCTCAGTTCCTGGACCCAAGCCTCGAACGACGTCGCCCTCTTGATCGGCGGCGCGCGCCGCGCTCTATCTGAACTCCGAATCGCCCCGCCGCCAAGTGCTCCTCGGGCAGCTTGGCGTTGCATTCGTCACGATTTCCGCGGCCATCGACGAGACTTGGAATGGCTTCGAAACACCCGCATGCTACGTCGAGCGCCTGGCGCTCGAAAAAGCCCATGCCGGCTGGCGATCCATAGCCCAACGT
>JALZJW010000182.1 GCA_030859565.1 Pseudomonadota bacterium | reverse complement strand
CCTTTGGTGTTGGGTTGTTGTTTTAGTTAACACAACCAGCAAACCAAGCACTGAAGCGCATTTCGAGCTTTTCTTTGCTTCCGGACGAAAAAACCACGCTTGTTTAGGGACTAGAGTCCCTCGTCGGGCGGGCTACTCACTTGGGTGTCGCGCGCGAATGGCCCAATCACGTTATCCTGAGTGAACCGATCGAAGAGTCATTTGCCGACGCGAAGGAGTCAGCCACAGAGCGCAAGAAGCCGGCTCCCGGAAAGCGTCCACAACGTCCCTGGATTTCGCAGGAAGAGGCGATCAAACAAACGGAGCGCTGGTTGCGAAAACATCGCGACCTATGTGGAGATTTGGAGATTGCCGGGGAAGTTTTGACCGCCCGAACAAATCTCCGTCGGCAAGCTGATGCCACGGAGGCCGTGGAGCGCGAGGTGAGACTCTCATTGTATGATCGGGACCGGCGCGTCACCCTCAGTCCTCGAGAAGCGGGTTACGGATTAAGTCAGTTCATCCCTGTGCTACTGGCCTGCTTTTCACGCCAGGACCGCTTCGGCCGTGAGCCTAGCGGGACATTGCTGCTGGAGGAACCGGAAGCCCACGTTCATCCCGCGATGCAGGCCGAACTCGGCGACGTATTCCTCGAAGCGATCACTCGCAAGAATCATCCCTTGGCCCACATCATCTGCGAAACGCACAGCGAACACTTACTTCTGCGCCTTCAGCGGCGGGTTCGCGAAGGCAAGCTCTCGCCGAACCAAATCGCGGTGCTGTACGTCGAGAACCTCGGCAGTGAGAGCGTCGTCCGCGACATGCCACTGAATGAGCGCGGTGAGCTCATCCACGATTGGCCGGGTGGATTTTTCCAGGAAGGCCTTCGGGAGGTGTTGATGTGACTTTCCTGCCCGAATTTGCCATCCTCCCAGAGGTGCTGGAAGCGAGGGGTGATAACCTCCGCTCCGTTTTTGAGCTGTGCCTTCGCGAGGGCCTTGTGCGGAACCTGCGTAAGGGCTCATGGCGGCAGAACTTAGCTCAGAGGCTGGAGGCCCTATCGCCGGCGGGCAGGAAGGTGATCGAATCGCTCTGGAAAAGTGGACGACTACTCTCCTGTCCGTCTTTTCTTTCCAGCCCGCCTGAGACTACGGAGGAATGGTGCCGGGAAGCAATCGCCAGCCGAGGGCATCGTGACCTGCGGGCGATCTTTAGCGAGAGGTCCACGGCTGAACGGTTCGCAGAGGAATGTTTAGTGGTACCTACGGATGATGCCGTCGAGCGTGAAAATCTCCGTCCGGCCCAATCTGCGGCGTTACGTTTTCACATCGATGATTACCGTGATCACCTCTTGTCACTGATCCGCGTCGCTCGTGAAGTTTGCTTCATTGATCCCTACATTAATCCGCGCCACTTTCACTACCGCGACGGATTTCTCCAGATTCTGAAGCTTGCCAACCACAACCCTCATCGCCCCCGGATCAGTATCCATCGTAAAAGCGAAGATCGACCAGGCCACGAACTCTGTTCGGAAGCGAACTGGGGACCAATTTTTGACACCTGGCATCGCCGACTCGCTGCTTGGAAGCTCCAAGTCGAAGTATTCATCTGGAGCAGATTTCAAAGCCGTTACTTTGTAACCAACCACGTCGGATTGGACGCTGGCAAAGGATTCAAATGTGACCCCAGCAGGGAGGAACGCCATCATTGGTGCCGGCTGAGTCGGCAAGATCACGAAGGCGTGCTTCGCGATTTCGACTCGCTGGGAAACAGCCCGACCCACAAACTTCACTGCAAATTCAACCTCGGTGTGCGGTGACCGCCTTTTCCCCCGGGCGCTTCTACAGCTTATCTCTTTATCTGGCATCCCTTGAAGCTCATCCCTCACCATGAACGCCCGAAAACAGCAAGCCCTTTCTGGAGTGGAGGCCACTTCTGGAAACAGCCGACATTCTGTTGCAATCCCTGGCTGCTGACGACGAGGAGAAAGCTCACGAAGCGATCTCGGTCATACTGATGCAGGTGCTGCACATTTACGGCGGCGATTGAAGAGATAAAGCAGCTCGTCATCAATGGCTGAGTTTGACAGTTTAGCCACGTCGCGTGTCCAACGAGCCTGACTTGTCCGATGGAAGAACCCATGCCAGAAATTCCGGATGAATGACACCTCCAAGCCCAGCACCGTTTGGTTCCGGGCGAAAGGGCAGGTGTTTATCCCGAGCTGGCTGCGCAAAGAATTCGCAATTCAGGAAGGCACTCGAGCAATCGTCACCGCCACATCGGACGGAATTCTTTTAAAGCCGGTGACGGCAACATTGATCAAGCGGGGACGCGGGGCCGTGAAGCGCAAGCCGGGGGACAAGCCAATGACGGAGTGGTGGCCCGAGCACAAACGCGAACAGAACCCCTTGGAGCGCAACAAAGATGGCCGGCGGCGCGAGGAGAAGGATGATGGCGAACTCGCGAATAACCAAACTTGGGAGGAGCAATCCAAGAAAGCCTAGGAATTGTTTGTTTGACTGCGGGTTTTTTGGTAAGGCTCTCGTGCCAGCGCCCGAAGCATCCTTGAGGCAAGGCGAGTCCAATGCTTGGTCGCTAGATCGCACTCCCAAACGCGCACGACTCGCCAGCCTTTGTCGCGAAGGGTTCGCGTTACCAAGCGGTCGCGCGTCTGGTTGCGCGCTAGTTTCTCGGCCCACCAATCGGCGCGGTTCTTTGGCATCGGCGCATGCTTCGGCTTCGGGCAACCATGCCAGAAACAGCCGTCCACAAAGACCACAACGCGCTGGCGCCGGAATACAAAGTCGGTTTTCCAAACACTATTTGTCGCCTGCGCCATCCGTTTATTCCGTGGGCGCGAAAGAGCGCGATCAGCGTATTACCGAGGCACATTCGCGGACATCATTGCCGCTCCTTCAGACACCTTGCTCGGCGCTCTGAATCGCGTGAGCGGCGAGGATGTGTTCAGCACGCAATTCACCAAGCAGATCAAGGCGTGGGAGCATGAGATCGCAATCCTTAAGGCAGTGTGCGCGCGATTTGTCGCCGAAGACGCTACCGCCTCAGCATGGTCCGTGTTGCTCGAGTATCGAATTCCGCGGCGGCAGAAACGTATAGATGCCGTGCTCCTCGCGGGCGCCGTCATCGTCTGCATCGAATTCAAGACCGAAGACCGGGTTCATGCCCGCCAGGCTCAGCGCCAGGTCGAGGACTATGCACTCGATTTGCGCGACTTCCACGAACAGAGCCATGGCCGCGTTATCGTTCCGATTGTGGTTTCTGCCCGTGCGCCATCAGTGCTACACGAAAGCAGACCGGTGACGGACGACGTTGTTCGTCACGTAAGACTCGCGAATCGCGTCGATCTGGTGACCGTGATTGCTGGCATCCTTGCCGCAGAACGAGATGTCGAAACGCTACCAATTAACGCGGCTGCATGGGAAGCGTCCCCCTACCGTCCCGTGCCGACGATCATCGAAGCTGCCGAAGCCCTCTACGCCGACCACGATGTCCGTGAGATTGCGCACTCACACGCCGGAGCAATCAATCTAACCCGCACGTCCGAGTGTCTCATCTCAGTCATCCGCGACGCCCAGCGGAATAAGCGAAAGGTAATTTGCGTCGTGACAGGGGTGCCCGGTGCAGGCAAGACGCTGGCAGGTCTCAACGTTATCCAAAACGCCGCGCTCCGCGGCGACGGCCGCCAGCCCGGCGTGTTTCTATCGGGCAACGGGCCGCTCGTGAAGATCGTTGCCGCGGCGATCGCCAGACGGCACCGCCAGCTTCGCGGCGGTGCGAGCGTAGCGCGCACGACGAGCACGTTCATCCAAAGCGTTCACGCATTTGCGCGATTCGCTGTTGAGCACCCGGACCTTCCGCCTGCTGAGAACGTGATTGTCTTCGATGAAGCGCAGCGTGCCTGGAACGAGGCGCAGAACGCGCTGAAAACGGGCCGTGCTGAATCTGAACCGACGACCATGCTCTCGATCATGGATCGACATCCAGATTGGGCGGTTTTAGTGGCGCTCGTCGGAGGCGGCCAGGAAATCAACACGGGCGAGGCAGGGCTTGCTGAGTGGGGAAGAAGCCTCGCGGCGCATTTCCGGCACTGGCACGTCGTCGTTTCCCCTGAAGCTCTGAACGGCGACGCAAGCGTCTCGGGGCATCGACTTTTCGAGAGCAACGCGACCGAGTTCCAGAATGTGCAGATCGAATCCGGGCTTCATCTTGACGTCCCGCTCCGCTCCTTTCGCGCGGTGCAACTCACGAAGTGGGTCGAGGCGGTGCTGCGTGGCCATACGTCAGCCGCTCTGGAGATCGCTCAAGGGATGAACCGCTTCCCAATGCGAATGACCCGTTCGCTGAAGACGGCTCGCGAATGGCTACGAAACGAGACGCGCGGCCTCCGCCGTTGCGGACTGGTTGCGAGCGCTGGAGGGCTGCGTCTGCGGGCTGAAGGCATTGAGCTTTCCAGCGGGTTCCGGACAGGTAACAAGCACCTCTATGAGCACTGGTTTCTCGCCGAACCCGGCGACGTGCGGTCATCGAACCAGCTTGAGATAGCTGCTTCGGAATTTGAATGTCAGGGACTCGAACTCGATTGGGTGGGCGTTTGCTGGAGCGGCGATTTTACTTTCGACCGGTCTAACAACGACTGGACCTATCGCAATTTTAGCGGTTCGCGATGGGGAGTAGTGCGAAGCGCCGAAGATCGACAATATCTTCTGAACACATACCGCGTTCTCCTGACACGCGCTCGTGAAGGGCTGATTGTCTGGCCATCTTCTACAGTGCGGAAGCGGCATATGCTGGTAATGAGGCACTTACGTGAGACGGAAAGGGTGTTGGCACTACATTTCCGCCGGGCAAGCCAGTCAGACCGGCAATTCGCGCAAGGTCGGTGGCAACGCCGCTCCCACTGCCCGAAGGGCCTGGCTCGCGTGGCCGCGCACTTCGCTGCGCAGCACAAAGCGTTTGCCTTGGAAGTTGGCTTCGACCTCCTGAAGCGCATCGAGCCCGCGCACCACTTCAGCCCATTCCCAACAAAGTTCTGCCTGCCGCATCCGTTCTTCGAGCTCCCACTTCAGCAGCAACGCCAGGTAACTGCAGAAGACGTGGCCGCGGATGGTTTCATCGCGCTTGTGATAGATGGGCCGCGTTTCGAGGATGGTTTTAGTCGTGCGAAAGATCGTTTCCACCATCCATAAATGCTTGTAAGTGGCGGCAACGGTTTCGCCTTCCAGGTCAGTGTTGGTCCGCAAGACCCAGATCCCGTCATAGCGGGCGTCGTTTTTAATCGCCTCCGCATCGATGCTAAATCGCCGCCCGGCTTGGGCTTTGAGATAACGCCGATAGCCTTTGTTGCCGACGAGCGCTTTGTCGCCTTTGGAAAGCTGCTCACGCAGACTGGCCACGATGGCCTCACGGTCATGCGCGTCTTTGCGCCGCTCTTGTTCGTTGAGACAGACAATGTAGCGACGGCCTTCAAGGATCACTTCCTTGATTTTCAAGGGCGCGGGATCTTTGGCCTTCTTGCCTTCAGGGGTGATTTCTCTCCACGGCTTGCGGCTGGCTAATACCTGCTGGCTGACTTCCTTCTGGTTGCGCATCCGCGCGCCGAGGATGTATCGCATCGGCGGCTTACTGTTTTCAAAAGCCCGAATGATTTCCTGGCTAATCATCCCGCGATCGGCCACCACGCAGATCTCCCGCACGCCGAAGCGCCCTCGCATCCGTTCGACCACGGGCACCAAGGTAGTTACATCGGTGGTGTTGCCAGGCCACATCTCGCAACAGATCGGCCGTCCCTCGACATCCATCGCCATGCCCACCACCATTTGCTTGAGATCGGGCCGGTGATCCTTGCTATGGCCACGCTGGCCGATCCTCGCGCCTTCGCCTTGGAAATAGAGGGAGGTCGTGTCGAAGAAGACCAGATCGACTTCACTGAAGAGGTCGCGTCGCCGATCAAAAAGCGCTTCCTCCAGGCGATCCTTCCTGC
>JALZJW010000181.1 GCA_030859565.1 Pseudomonadota bacterium | reverse complement strand
TACTCGCATTGGGTTTGGCGATGAGAAGTCCGGTGGGATTGCCTTGCTTGTCGCGTTGAATTTCTCCGCCCACGGGCGCGGGCGTATCTTTCGTATAGCCAACGGCGCGCAACGCCGCACCGTTGAGAAGCGCACGATCGTAGAGGTGCAGCACGAACACCGGCGTGTCGGGCGCGGCTCCGTTGATCTCTTCCAGCGTCGGCATCCGGCGCTCGGCAAATTGGAACTCCGTCCAACCGCCGACCACACGCACCCACTGCGGCGGCGGAGTGCGCTGAGCTTGCTCGCGCAGCATCCGCAGCGCGTCGGCTAGCGACGGCACGCCATCCCAGCGCAACTCCATGTTGTAATTAAGGCCGCCACGGATCGGATGCATGTGCGAGTCGTTAAGACCCGGGATGACCGTCCTGCCGCCGAGATCGATGACCCGGGGCTTTGCGCCTCGCAGAACCATGATCTCTTGGTTGGATCCAACCGCCGCGAACCGCCCGTCCTGGATAGCAACGGCCTGGACGAATGATCGGCGTTCATCCTGTGTTGCGATACGGCCGTTCATCAAAATCAAATCCGGCTCTCTACCTTTTGCGGCCATACTGCATCCTCCGAAAAGATGGGACACTCCCATCAATGCGGCAAGTTTAAGAATGTCCCTTCGCGTCGGTTCCATGGTGGTAAATGACACGAACCGGCTACTTGTGCGCAGCCGCGGCAGCAGGCACGACGTATTCGGGGAACTTCGTCGCCGGCGCGCCGTGCACCATCGTGTAGGCGTACTCGACGCCCATGCCGTACGCGCCAAAATGGTTCTTCACGATATCCATGACCGCCTCATAGGTGTCGCGCTCCGCCCAATCGCGCTGCCACTCGAGCATCACGGAGAGTGCGGTGACCGGCTTCGCACCCGCCTGGACCACCCGCTTCATTGCGTTGTCGTGAGCCAGCTGGCTCACATCGCCGCAACAGTCTTCGACGACGTACACTTCGTAATGTCGTGAATGGCCTGCACGGTCGGCAGCGCGACGCTATGTCTCCGTCCACAGCCCGGCCAGGACAATTTTTTTCTTCCTGCTCTTTTCGATGGCGGTCACGAAGTTCTTGTCGTCCCAAGAGTTCATCGAAGATCGTTCGATGGGCGTCTGATGCGGGAAGACCGCCTGGATCTGCGGCCACATATTGCCGCTGAAACTCTTGGTTTCCACTGTGCTGAGCACTACTGGAACGTCGAAAACCTTCGCGGCTTTCAACAGCGCGACGTTGTTGTTGATGATCGCCTGGCGGTCAAAATTGGCGACCCCAAAAAGCATCTGCGGTTGAAGATCGATAATCGCGACAACGCAGTTGTCCGGGGTCAGCAGCCCTTTTTCACTGCGTTTCGCGCGACCACTATTTTGAGCCATAATTTCCTCCTTCTTGAAGTTAGTTCCACAACACTCTTGCCAGCGCCAGTTCAGAGACACGCAAACCCGTGCGCCGTCCGAAAATACTGTATCGCATACGATTGCTCCTTAACTACATCAGAACATTTCGCTCACGCCTTGAAGAACGCGAGCAGATCCTCGTTGATCTGTTCCTTTTGAGTCGAGCATAAGCCGTGCGAGCCGCCCTTGTAGATCTTCAGTTGTGCGTTCTTGATTAGCTTGGATGAAAGCACGGCCGAGGCGCCGATCGGTACGATCTGGTCGTTATCCCCGTGAATGATGAGGGTCGGTACGTCGATTTTTTTGAGATCTTCGGTGAAGTCCGTCTCGGAGAATGCCTTGATACAGTCGATGACGCCTTTGAATCCGGCCTGCATCCCCTGGAGCCAGAACGAGTCACACAGGCCTTGAGAGACCTTGGCGTTCGGCCGGTTGGCGCCGTAGAAGGCGTGGTGAGATTCTTGAAGAACTGCGAGCGGTCGGCGAGGACGCCAGCGCGGATTCCGTCGAACGTCTCCATAGGGAGGCCGCCGGGATTGGCGGCCGTCTTCAGCATCAACGGCGGCACCGCGCCGATCAGCACGGCCTTGGCCACACCCTGCGTGCCGTGGCGGCCGATATAGCGGGCGACTTCACCGCCGCCCGTGGAGTGGCCGACATGGATCACGTTCTTGAGATCGAGCGTTTCGACGAGCATCGCGAGGTCGTCGGCGTAGGTGTCTATGTCGTTGCCGCCCCAGGGCTGGCTCGATCGGCCATGGCCGCGGCGGTCATGGGCGATGCAGCGGTATCCGCGGGCGGCCAGAAACACCATCTGGTCTTCCCAGGCGTCCGCGCAGCGGCCAACCATGGCTGAAGACCACGGGCTGTCCCTTCCCCCAGTCCTTGTAGTAGAGTTCGATGCCGCCGGAACTTTCTTTGCCGACAGTGATGTAAGGCATTTGGAAATCTCCTTTCTGAATCTGTCTCGACGTTGATGATTATCGGAACCCTATCGATTGCTATCTCCCTCACGGAGCATCCCCTCTCGTATGTAGGGCCAGCAGTGGAGGAGTTCGATTCCATCTTCTTCGCAGGTAATCCTGCACGGGCAGTTCCTGACAACTTAACGGATCGCTGCGGTCGAGGCAAACCTCTGGCTGGATGCCAGCGCAGATACCACACCACCCCGCCCACCGCCTGTAACGGCTGGACGTAAACATTGAGATACATCTGATCACTCGACTCGCACCTCAACCTCGCATGATCTTCTAGAACTTCCCCAACACTTTATGGTAGCGTCATCGTAGGCTCCGGTCGTCCACGGGTCCAGCGGACCCATTGAGCTTCGGAGACTTAGATGACGATTGCCTCCGATCTCTTGCAACGACATATCCAGACACTCGTCGAGGACAACGCGCAATGGCAGACACTGATCGCCGATGATCTTTTGTGGGAACTCCCTTACGCGCCCGCCATCGGCCATCCGGCGCGGCGGCTATCAGGGCGGGAGGTGGTGGTGCGTCACGTAACCTGGTTCCTGTGGGCGGTGGAAAATTTCCGCTTCTTCGACCTCAAGCTGTATGCCTTAGCCGATCCGGAAGCGGCAGTCGCCGAAGTCAAGGCGGAGGCGCTTATCAAGCCTACGGGGCGTATCTATCGCCAGGATTATGTGTTTTTCCTGCGTGCTGCAGGCGGCAACATCGCGTTCCTACGCGAATATTTCGATCCGGTGCGTGCGGCCAAGGCGCTGGACGCGCCGATTCTTGGTCTCGAATCCTGAGGACAATCGGCGACGGGCCGGATAACAGCGGGCGTGGACCACTGGGATCCTGCCGTCACCGGCGGCTAGCCGCGTGTTGCTTCCAATTGAGTCAACTACAGTCGATCATGGTCAGCTACGTGTCATGGGCGTCCACTGCATACAACTTACTAGGGAGATTGCGATGAATGCTTTATCGAACCTTTCTAGCACGTCGGCGAGAGTCGTGATCCGCTGGTGGCCTTGGTTGCTGGTGCTTGTTTGGGTAGCGGGACTCGCCGGCGTGCCCGCTCTCGCGCAGGACGCCAACGAAATTGCGACAGGTGCCGCCCCGGTCGGTCGCTTGCCGAAGGGCTTCACTGAAAAAAGCGCCAAGGTAAACGGGGTCAGGATTAACTACCAGGTTGGAGACATGCTGAGTTTGCTCGCCGCCGAACGCGATATCCTCAGCCACGACCTCGGTGGCGCTCCATCTGTCGCACTGGCCTACATGGCCTCCGGCCGCGCCTTGTCGCTCGCCACGATCGAGACGCCCTTCTACCGAGCTTATGGAGTTCTCCCACGATACGTGGAACACCTCAGCCGATGTTAGCGCCGGAAAGTTGGTCGTGCGGCGCCCTCAACTCCAGCACCATAATGGTGATCAGAATGGCCATGACACCATCGCTAAATGCCTCGACCCGGTTGGTTTTCATTAAGCGGAGTGTTGCGAAACGAGCGCACGTGCAAAACCGACGTAGAATGCGCGTAGCTGGCAAGACAGGTTGTTGAGCTTTCGCTAGCACATAGATTGCGACATGGCAGTGCAGGATTTAAACGCGATTGCTTTTCCGATACTGAGCGAGGCGCAGATCGCGCGGCTTGGGCGTTATGCGGGCGCACCGCCGAAAACGTTTCGGGCGGGGGACGCGCTGTTTCGTTGTGGCGATCGCGATTCCAACTTTTTTGTCATCAAGTCCGGTGAAGTCGAGCTTGTCGATGAGACCGGCGAGAAGCCGAAGGCGATCAGGGTCCTGGGCGCAGGAGAATTCACCGGCGACGTCGGTCATTTGACCGGCAACCCGAAGGTGGTCACCGGCATGGCCAAGACCGATTCCGAAGTGTACGAAATCTTGCACAAAGCCTTGCGCAAGATCTTGAATCAAGACTTGCAGCTGAGTGATATTATCCTACAAGCATTCATTGCCCGCCGGCAATTGATGCGCGAGTCGGGTGATTTCACCGGCTTGCGCGTGATCGGTTCCCGCTATTCGCGGGACACTTTCCGGATCCGCGATTTTTTGGCGAAGAATCGCGTGCTGTTCACCTGGCTGGATTTGGAAGGCGATCCCGCGGTGGGTCAGTTGCTCAAGCAATTTGGAGTGACCGAAGCCGACACGCCTATCGTGGCCTGTGCTCACCGGGTGCTTCTGCGTAACCCGTCGAACCGCGAGTTGGCGGAGACAATCGGCATTCGCCGGCCGGTGGAACACGTGGTCTATGATCTCGCCATCGTCGGCTCGGGACCGGCCGGGCTCGCTGCGGCCGTTTATGGCGCTTCCGAAGGATTGAACACCGTGGTCCTCGAACGCACCGCGCCGGGAGGTCAGGCCGGCAGCAGCATGCGCATCGAAAATTATTTGGGATTTCCAACCGGAATCACCGGCAGCGAACTGGCCGATCGCGCCGTTCTGCAAGCCGATAAGTTCGGTGCGCGCGTTTCCATTCCGACGCCGGTGATCAATCTGACGTTCGACAAAGTGTATTCAGTTATCGGATTGGAAGGCGGCGAAACGGTCGTCGCCAAATGTCTGCTGATCGCCTCAGGCGCGGACTCGCGGACTACCGCCGCCTCGACGTGGAAGGTTGCGATCCATTCGAAGGCTGCGGTGTTTATTACGCGGCCACGCCTAACGAAGCGCAGATGTGTCGCGCGTCGGATGTTGTGCTTGTCGGGGGCGGCAACTCCGCTGGTCAGGCGGCCGTCTATTTGGCACAGAACGCGCGCCAGGTGTTCCTTTTGATCCGCGGCGATGATCTTTGCAAAAGCATGTCCAGTTATCTCGCCCATCGGATTATGAATACACCGAATATCGAGATACTTCGCTGCACTACAGTCGAACGCATGCTCGGCGATGGCCATCTCAGCGAAGTTGAAATCGTCAACAAACTCACGGGCGAGAAGCGGACTCTGCAGACGGCCGCGCTCTTCAGTTTCATCGGCGCGACGCCGCGGACCGATTGGTTGCCGCCCGAAATCGAGAAGGACGAGAAAGATTTTGTGCGCACTGGAATTGCTTTGGCCGATTCGCCGGACTGGACCTTGAAGCGGCAGCCGTTCCTGTTGGAAACGAGCCGGCCGGGCGTGTTCGCGGCTGGAGATGTGCGTTCAGGCTCAGTCAAGCGCGTCGCCTCCGCCGTTGGCAAAGGCTCAATGTCGGTCCAGTTCGTACACGAATTTTTGAAAGAGAGGTGAGCTGATGTCGAACGGAACCTGCGCTCATCTTCCCGAGATCACGACGGTCAAACATGCCCAACGGCGCGAGTGCGCTGAATGCGTGGAGATCGGCGCGCGATGGGTGCATCTGCGCACCTGTCAGAATTGCGGCGCGACGCTTTGTTGCGATGACTCGCCAAACCGACATGCGACAAAGCATGCGCGGGCGAGCGGGCACCCGGTGATTGCGTCGGCGGAGCCTGGCGAGCGTTGGCTATATTGTTATCCAGACGACGCGTTCGCGGAATACTGAGCAATGCAGCGGACCGCGGTTTGAAGGACAAAATCGACAAGGTGATTGAGTCGATGGAACCGACAGCGAAGCAAACGGTCCGATCCGCACTGGTAACGTCGGGAGTACTCGTAGCC
>JALZJW010000180.1 GCA_030859565.1 Pseudomonadota bacterium | reverse complement strand
CGGCTGATCTTTGCGGTCCTGTCGTGCATACCCGAAAAACGGAATCACCGCCGTGATCCGCGCCGCGCTCGCCCGGCGGGCCGCGTCGACCAGGATCAGCAGCTCCATCAAATTTTGATTCGTCGGCGGGCAGGTCGGCTGAACGATGAAGACATCCCGGCCCCGAATATTCTCGTTGATCTTGACGTAGGTCTCGCCGTCCGGAAACGAGCTTACGGTCGCGTCCCCGAGCGGCTCGCCGACATAGGCACAGATCCGCTGCGCGAGCTGCCGATGGGCAGAACCGGTGAAGATCTTGAGCTCGATGCTGGGGCGAAACATCCGGGAAAAAAGGAGGTGCGACTCTAGTGGGGTTCCCTCCAAAGACAAACGGAAAGTGCGCGCGCCAGGAGCGCGCACCCAGGCCCGGAAAGCTTGGACGCGCACGTCCGGTCCCGAGCCGGCTGAACCCGCAGACGCCCGCCCGGTGAGACCTGGCATGCCGGCTAAATTGCATGCCAGTCCCACCGCGAGCTCCCGCCATCGGAGCCGCTGGGTGATTACAAGTCCGGATCTGTCGGCAAACGGACCTGTCAGCCGGGTTGGGTAATCGCCATCGAGCGGCGCCTGGTCTAGTCTAGTTGGCCTCCTTCAACACCACCGCGTACGTGCTCCCCGCCCCGCTGCCGTCCTCGAGGTTGCCGCCGAGGGTGAACTGCCCGGGAGGCACGGACTTGGAATACACGCGCATCGGCGATGCCGGGACATCGCTGCCCGCGAACAGGAGGGACGTCTCCGTCCAGGTGCCGTCGCGGAGCCACCCCGGCAGCGTGATGGCGCGATCGTCGTAACAGATGTAAACCGTCGCCGCTTTGTTTGTGGAGAGGGTGAGGTAGGGCGAGCTCTCGAGCTCGGAGTCTTCGTTGGAGGTGCGGACCAGGACTCCGCCGGCAAGGTTCTCGTCCAGGGAGGTGATCGTATAGGCGCGGTCGGCGTAGTACTCGGCGCCGCTCTCGGCAACGCCCAGCGTCAAAGCCCTCCCCGTCGAGACCGCGTCGATGTTCACCAGGAACGGCGAGCTGGCCGGCGTCATTACGACCGCGTAAGTGCTGCCCGCCCCGCTGCCCCCGTCGAGGTTGCCGCCGAGGGTGAATTGTCCGGCCGGGACGACCTTCGAATACACAAGCATCGGCGACGACCCGGCATCGCTGCCCGAAAATTCCAGGGAAGTCGCCGTCCAGGTGCCGTCACGGAGCCACTCCGGCAGCGTCGTGCTTCGATTGTCGTAGCAGACGTAAACTGTCGCCGCCTCGCGTGCGGTGAGGGTGAGATAAGGGGAGCTTGCGAGCTCGGTGTCCTCGTTGGCGGTGCGGACCAGGACTCCGCCGGCCATGGCCTCGTCCAGGGAGGTGATGGTATAGGAACGGTCCGCGTAGTACGTCGCCCCAACCTGGGCGACACCCAGCGTCAGCGCTCTCCCGGTCGAGACCGCGTCGATGCTCACCAGCGGGTTGGTCGGAGGCGGGACGCTGCCGGCGGCTGCCTTGCCATCGACGACCGCGCTGACGTAGGCTTGCGGGACGCTCCCGGGCACGTACCAGTTCCCGCCGCTGGTCTCCCAGTATAGCCACACGTATTTGTCGCAGCGCCGCAACGACCGCTCGACTATCTGGCGCATGATCGTGGGATTCATGGTCAGGCCGATGTTGCGCGGGAAGACGCCGTTGTAGAGGCCGAAGGAAATGCTGATCTCGGGCCAGGACGGACGGGTGGCCGGCGGGATAAAGGGGCAGTTCACCGCGGGCGATGCAATGGTGTACTTGCGCCAGTCGTAGGAGACCTGGAAATCTTCGACGCTGCGGTACCCGTAGGCGCCCTCGCCGCCATCGATCACGGTTGCCTGGCCGCCGCGACCCTCGAACATGCCGACCGTGAAGGCGCCACTGAGGCGGTTGTCGCCCCTCCAATACTCGACCTGCTGCGGGGTCTGGCCGAAACTCCACGCCGGCGAGATCAGCACCAGCATGTCAATGTTCGGAAATTCGGAGACCACCGCCTCCATGACTTGCCGGCCGCGCAACCGGGCCTGGTCGTGGTACTGCTGCAGCGACCTGCCGGGGTAGGAAACGTCTCGCGGGTAATGCCATAGCGAACGCTGGTAATCCTCGTTATCGAAAAGAATCCCCTGAATGCCGGTCTCGCGCAGCACCCGTGCAAGGGTGCGGTAATTCGCGATCGTCGCCGTCCAATCGTCGAAGAAGTCCGCCGGGCGATCGACGTTGACGATGGCGAAGTTGTGCCTCATGCGATTCCAAGTCACCCCCCGCAGCGGCGCCCAATCATTGGAGATAGCATTGTAGCTAATGAGCGGCCCCGCCATCAGCGTCCTGCCGGTGGGCGTGTGAATCGAGACTCCGTCAAAGGGCAGGGTGTCGATGTAGTCGCGGTTCTGGGCCACGTACGCCGGGTAATTGGCAACCGAGGAGCCGTCAGCGCGTCTCAACTCTCGCTGCTGCAGGCTAATCAGGTACGGCCCTTCCTGAGCAGAGGCCACGGTTGGAAGCGCCGTCGCGATCACGCTGATGGCGGCGATGATCGGCAGGGTCACTTGGCGGATGATGCTGGTTGCAGTGGGGTCCATAAACGGCTCTGGGGGTTGATTGCAGTAACTTACTTAACGGGTTTGTGAATGAACTGAAGCTGGATTGCCCGGATTTAGCTAAATGCCTGTGCGGGAAGCCAGGGAGTTCATCTATCGTCGTACAGTCTGACCTTCTACTTAGTCAGGGCACCCGGAACGAGGCGCCAGTATAGTGATCGCACCGGAAACATTTTCGGTTCCGCCCATTTTTAGGAAATCGCGAAGCTATATTCGTTTCTCTACATTTCTGGACTGCTTCGCAGATTGGCGCCGATCTCGTGAAGACAGGAGTCCTCGCGGAAATCTTCCGACCGGGCGCAGTTTACGGAAAGCGCCGGGCATCGCGGTCCGTGGACCTTTGGCAAGTCGAAATCGGCACCCCGCCGGCAGGTTTTTGGTCGGCTGGCAAAACTGCACCACGTAACGTGCCTGTGCCGCGTGAGGAAAATAGCTTATTGACTCACGGCGAGTTTTTATCCTTCGCGATCACCCGATTTGCAGCGAGCGCCCGCGCCTGTGGAAGATCAGCAGACGTGCTCCCACGCGGCACATTCCAGATTGTTAGCTTCAACCTTAATGCTTTGCAGCGCAGACTTCGCTCCCTGCCGAGGGCATCAAATTTCCGGTTAGATCTAACATCACGTAACCGCGTCCACGTGTTCGAGTTCGACGCGTTCGGCCCGACTTCCGGCCCGACCGCGAACGCCTCACCCGCGGCAAGTAGATCCCGCATTTCCGACTCACGCGCGTCTCGTCGTGGTGGAATGCGGATTCGCGCCGTTTAATTAAGATCTGACAACCTTGGTCAAAACGACTTGCGCAGGCGGAGACGCACATGCTCTTGTTCTCGAGCGGCTAACCTTCATCTGCAGATCTTCGCACGCGCGAACTCGCGCGTGAGCTGTGGGCGCTTTTCCGGACTGGAAACAACTGGGCCGCGGGAGCAACATTTTCGTGGCTGTCATTGCCCGACATACCCGCCGTGCTCCTCCGGAACCCTCGTCCATCGATGAGATCCGCAGCGTCGGCGTCCGGCGAGCAACGTCACGCTAATTGGGGCCGGGCAGCGCGGTCACCGGGTCGTCGGTGGCCATCGCGGCAAGGAGGTAAGTCCCGGCTTTGCCGGTCCACTCCGTGCTCCATCCATCCTCGCTCTCGGCATCGGTTGCCGATCTCGGTCGTCCCCTCAAACAACCTGACCTGCGCGACCGCCATCGCCATCCGAGGCGCTGGTGACTGCGGTCGCAGAAGCCGCCGATAATAAGAAGGCGAAGCTTCAGCCGGGTTGTTGATCTCCAGCGTTGAAGCTAGCTAGCGTTCACAAATGCCTGCGGATTTGTGACTTGTGGAAGGAACTGGCTTTCGGTGCAGAGGGCGCGCATAGTGCGGGCCGAGCGAGATTCGGCAAGCTAAGGCCGACGCTGGTTTGGTGCTTTCATTGCCCGTTAGCTAGCATGGCTCCGGTCTCCTGGCGGTCACTTGTTTGGTGGCGGCCTCAAGGCAAAGAGGGAGGCTCGACCCCGTTGGAGAGTTTATTAAACCGATTCCGCGACCGGGCCGAACCTCGCTCGAATTAACCCCAACAAAAGCGATGCCAAAAAAAAAGTCCAAAGCCAAGAAAACTGCCAGTTTGCCGAGTCTGCCCCTCATCCATCCTAACGCCGCGGGAATCGACGTGGGCGCTAAAGAGCACGTGGTCGCGGTGCCCGCGGATCGGGACCCAGAGCCGGTGCGAACTTTTGCCGCCTTTACGCCGGATCTGCAGCGTTTGGCCGACTGGCTCAAGCAATGCAATGTGGAGACGGTGGCGCTGGAATCGACCGGCATTTACTGGATCGCCCTCTACGAGATCCTCGAGGAGGCGGGTCTGGAAGTGCGGGTGGTCAATGCCCGGCATGTCAAGAATGTGCCGGGCCGCACCAAGAGCGACGTGCTCGATTGCCAATGGCTGCAGAAGCTCCACAGCTTCGGGCTCTTGAGTGGATCGTTTCGTCCCGATGCGCAGATTCGCAAGCTGCGCACTTTCATGCGGCTGCGCGATAATCTGGTGGTCGCTTCCACGCAAGCGGTTCACCACATGCAGAAGGCGCTCTTTGAGATGAACGTGCAGTTAACTAACGTCCTTAGCGATCTTGTCGGAGAAAGCGGGTTGCGCATCGTGGAGGCGATCCTCGCTGGAGAACGCGATCCGGGGGCGCTGTCGGGTTTGTGCAGCACGCGGATCAAGGCCTCGCGAGAAACCGTGGCCAAGAGCCTGCATGGCAACTGGCGCGAGGAGCTTCTCTTCGCGTTGCGCGTGGGGCTGGAAAGTTATCGTTTCGCGCAGGGCAAGATCCTGGAATGCGACCAGGCCATTGAGGGCCACCTCGCGCAATTTGAAGAGCGAGCGGCGCTCGAAAAGCCTGCCACGAGCTTGAAAGCTCAACTCGAGCGCATCTGCGGAGTGGATCTGACCAGGATCCCCGGCATCAAAGAACAAGCCACGCAGATCATCATCTCGGAGGTTGGGCTGGATATGACGCGCTGGAACACGGAGAAGCAGTTCAGTTCGTTTCTGGGGCTGTGCCCGAATCACTCCATCAGCGGCGGCAAAGTGCTGCGCCGCTCGACGCGCAAAGTCTACAACCGTGCCGCTGATGCGCTGCGTCTTTGCGCGCAGAGTCTCACCCACAGCAAGAGCGCGCTCGGAGCCAAGTACCGCCGACTCAAAGGCCGGCTGGGCGCACCGAAAGCGATCGTCGCGATGGCCCATCACCTCGCCCGTCTGGTCTATCGCATGCTGCGCTACGGGCGAGAGTATGTGGAAAAAGGGATTGCCCAATACGAGATGAAGTTCCGCGTTCAGCGCCTCCAATGGCTCAGGCGCGAAGCCCAATCATTGGAGATGGAACTTCTTCCCGCCTAGTGCGTTGCAACTCGAGTTCCTGGAGAGTCCCTCCCCCGGCAGGGGCCTCCTTCACCACCACGGCGTACGTGCTGCCCGCCCCGCTGCCCCCGTCGAGGTTGCCGCCGAGGGTGAACGGCCCGGCGGGGACGACCTTCGAATAAACGCGCATTGGCGCCGCCGGGGCGTCGCTGCCGGCGAACGTGAGGGACGTGGCCGTCCAGGTGCCGTCGCGGCGCAGCCATTCCGGCAGCGTAGTGCTGCGATTGTCATAGCAGACATACACCGTCGCCATCTTGCTCGCGGTGAGGGTCAGATAGGGCGAGTCGTCCAACTCGGAGTCTTCGTTGGCGGTGCGGACCAGGGCGCCGCCGGCCAGGGCCTCGTCCAGGGCGGTGATCGTATAGGAACGGTCCACATAGTATGCCACTCCGGGCTGGGCGGTGCCCAGCGTCAGCGATCTCCCGGTCGAAACCGCATCGATCGTCAGCAGCGTGCTTGGAG
>JALZJW010000179.1 GCA_030859565.1 Pseudomonadota bacterium | reverse complement strand
CTGGTCGCGGTGTCAAGGGGCATTCAGTTTTCCCCAGTTATGGTCATTGAAAATTCCCCACCCTCGGTTCAAGGTTGAGGTATTTCTCTCAGAATTAATACCGATTATTGGCGCTGTGGAGCTTGTGGACGAGAGGCCCGAGAGTGTGGGCAGCCTGTGGGCAACAGGGATGTTGTCCATCAGGGCTGTCCACGCGGCCCGCAGGGCTCGGGCCGCTCCGTAGGACTCGTCCACAGATCCATAGCGCATTGCTGTTACCCGATCGCCACTGGCTCCTCGGTGCGGATCAGTCCCGCCTTGAGCTTCTCCTTGAGCCGGTAGGAGTTGCCCCGGATATTGATCGTGATGGCATGATGCAACACCCGATCGAGGATGGCGGTGGCGATCACCCGATCACCGAACACCTCACCCCAGGCCCCGAAGCTCTGATTGCTGGTCAGGATCATCGGCCCTTTCTCATAACGGCGGCTGATGAGCTGAAAGAAGAGATTCGCCCCCACCCGATCGATAGGCAGATAGCCAATCTCGTCAATGACTAAAAGCCGCGGCACGGTGTAGACCTTAAGCTTCTCCTCAAGCCGCCCCTCGGTGAGCGCTCGGGTCAGGGTCGCAATCATCGCGGCTGCCGTAGTGAAGAGTACCCGATAGCCGTGCTCGATGGCTTTGAGTCCAAGGCCCACGGCTAAGTGCGTCTTGCCGACACCGGGCGGCCCTAAAATCACTGCATTCTCACCGTGCTCGATGAAGTGGCAAGTGGCTAGCATCAGGAGCTGCTTTTTATCGAGCGAGGGTTGGTAGCCGAAATCGAAACTCTCCAAGCTTTTTACAAAGGGAAAGCGTGCGAGGCTGGTGCGCATGGTGATATTCTTCTGGGTCTTGGAGGCGACTTCTTCGCCCAATAGGCGATCGAGGAAATCGGCATAGGAAAGCTCCTCGGCGCTCGCGTCTTGCAGCAAGGCCTCGAGCCGCTCGCGGCTTTTGAACAACCGCAGGCGTGTGAGGCTGTCTTGCAAACGTTCACATTGGCCGGCATGCATCAGAGCACCTCCTCGAGCAGATGCTCGTAGATCCCAAGATCACGTACCTCGACCTCGGTGAGCCGGGTATCCGCGGGGGCGCTGCCTACCCCGATACTGGAGAGAAGCCGTCGGGCGTTGCGGGCCATCGCCCCCGGTCCGTGCGCCGGATCGATCGACAGTTGATGCCGGCCTAATAGCCGCGGGTGCTGGGCGACTAAGGCGCCGCGATGGAAAATCCGAAGCTCGCCACCGCACCGCGCGACGTCCACCGCCTGGCCAATCAGCGTAAAGGGCACCGAGTAGCGGTTGGTGTCGAGGCTCACCAGGTAGTCGGAGGCCACCATCCGGCTCAACCGGACGTCGGTCAAAAAGCTGGGCTGCCCGGCGGTCGGAATGAGCATCGAGCGCTCGCGCTCGAAGCGCTCGATAGGCCGCTCATGGGTCGTGCCGTGAATACGCATATCGGCAATGGTGGCATTCCATTCATCGAGCTTCTCTTGCAGATCCACGCTGTCGATGAAGGTCCGTCCGGGCAGGAAGTTGCGCTTGAGATACTTCACCCCTGATTCCACCTTCCCTTTGGTCATCGCCCGGTAGGCTCGGCAAAGCCGCGGCTCAAACCCCCAATAGTCAGCAAAGGCGCGAAAGGTCCCGTTCCAGATCACCTTGCCTTCGCCGCTCGGCCGGCATACCGTGCGCGGTCGATCGTACAAATGCTCCCGGGTACGTCCCCCGAAGTGCTCAAAGGCCCGCTCGTGCGCCTCGAGAAATTGGCCCAATTGCTCATTGGGCGTGGCCCAGAAAAAACTCCGGCGACTGAATCCGAGGGTGAGCACAAAGAAGTGCATCACCCGCGCCCCCGCGCGAAATTCCACCTTCGCTTCCCCCCAGTCGATCTGGCTCTGTTGGCCCGGCGGGGTCTCAAACCGGATCTGGCTCCGCTCGGCCGCGCTGGCGAGCACCCGTAACGGCGCTACAAGCCGCTTCACCGTCTCGTAACTGCCCCCATAGCCACGACTCCCCCGCAGCTCCTGATAGAGGATCCGCGCCGAGTAGTACACCTGGGGCGCCCGTTCCCGCAGATACGCTTCATGCTCACCAAGCAATCTGTCTTCTTTGATCGCGCGCCGATAGGGCTGCCACTCGTACCACCGCATACAGCGCCGCACCGTTTTCCGGTCGAGATCCAGGGCTCGTGCAATCGCCGATATCGAGCGCCGCTCCTCATAAAACAGCCGCCGGATTTCCTCCCATCGCTCCCGTCCTACCATGCCCTCGTCCCCCGATTGTTGAATTGGGGACGGCATAGTCACCATCGCATCACTCTCTGCAAGTGTCATCTTCTATCCTCCTTCTGTCATCAGGAGGGTGGGGAATTTTCAATGCCCATAAGTGGGGATTTTTGCATGCCCCGTGACAGCACCCCTTCGGCCTGCGCGCTCCTTCGACAAGGCTGGATAGTTACGGTAGGAATGCCTCTCACGAGACACCCCCCGCGCAGATCCGTGCGAGCGGGGTTACCGCACACGGCTCCTGCCTTGGGTGATGGCGGCGAAAACGCACGTTGGGCCAAGGGTGGTACAAACGCGGTGTCGGTAGCCACTTCGCCTGAATGCCTTTGAATTTCTCCCAGGTGAGATGTCTCCGCGCTTTCTGACTGCGACGACGAAGCATGCGCAGCCACGCACGACCCACCTCGTAGCGGAGCTGATTCAGCGCATCCAGGTTGTAAGGCACCGCGAAGTAGTGGTAGTACCCTTGCAGCACACTACGTAGCCATCTGCCCGTCTCGGGGACCGATGCGTGCAGTCGGCGGCGTAGCTCTGTCTTGATAGCTTGCAATTTCGCGCGACGGCGCTTGGCGATGGTCTTGCGCCGGATGGTGAAGCGGCCGTTTCGGGTTTGCGAGCAGATGTGGGTAAACCCAAGGAAGTTAAGCGTCTCCGGCTTACTTTCCCCCGCGGCCTTTCGTCTGGCTGCTGCGAAGCGGCCAAATTCAACGAGGCGGGTCTTCTCCGAGTGGAGCGGCAAACCGAAGTCGTTGAAGCGCCTCCTGACATCCCGCAAGAAGGCCTCGGCTTCCTCTCGATATTCAAACCCCACGACCATATCATCCCCATACCGGACGGCAATCATCGCCCCCCGCAGTTGTGTTCGGCGACGGCGTTGACTCCAGAGGTCAAACACATAATGCAGGTAGATATTCGCGAGCAGAGGCGAGACCGCTGAGCCTTGAGGACTGCCTTCCTCTGGGCAATACCAGCGGCCTTCGTCCATGACCCCTGCGCGCAGCCATTTACCAATGAGACGAAGAACCCGCTTATCCGCAATCCGATGCTCGAGAAAGCGGAGAAGCCATGAGTGTTGGAGATGGTCGAAGAATTTCTCAACGTCCAAGTCTAGCACCCAGTGGATGGGGCGCTCGGTCAGTCCCACAGAGAGCGCATCGAGCGCCCGATGGGGGTCGCGTCCCGGCCGAAATCCGTAGCTAAACCCCAAGAAGTCCTCCTCGTAAATGTGATTCAGCACCGTACCCACTGCCCGTTGGACAACTTTGTCCTCCAGGGCAGCGATCCCAAGCAACCGCTCGCTCCCATCGTCCTTTGGGATGCGCGCGCGTTTGCTCGGCAACGCACGATACCGCCCCCTATGGATGCGCTCGTGGAGGTCCTCTAAGCGTTTCTCCAGTCCCTCCCGATACGCCTCCCACCTGACCCCGTCTACCCCGGGCGCCGCTTCGCGCTTGAGCGCCTCGAAACTTGCCCGCAACAGCGCGGGGTCAATATGGTGCAGTAACGCTGTGAATCGCAGCTTCTTGTCCCTTCGTGCAGCTTCCCGCACGCCCAACAAGCCACGCGACACCTTCCCCGGACACTGTGTTCCGTCGGTGGGCGGTCGTTGGGCGTTCCCCTTGGCCAAACCCCTTTGCTCTGCGGACTCCGCCGGCGTTTGGCCAGGTCGCCCCAGTTGATCACCTTTGTTCATCCGCCTCTTCGCTCCTACGGGTTTGTCCGACTTCCCCCCAGCGTGCATGTAGGCCGTTCGGCTCTTCACCTTCGCCTACCGCCCTGCGGGTTACCACCCCACAGAGACTGGCGGGACCTCCCAGGTTCCGTGCATGAAGTATAGGGACACATGTGCAGGGTCTCTGACTCCGTGGGGCCGGACAACCACTTGCCGTAACGCCGCTGCCCGTGTTGCCTTCCGCGAGTAGGGAAACCGTCGGCACCCCAGTGGCGCAACTCTCGAAGCTCAATACCTGACCTGCGTCCACCCCTGTCAACGCTTGCCTTTCATGGTTACCCACTCAGGCCATGACTCGGGGCCGAGGCGGCTGGCCAGCCTTACCTCGTATGACATTCTCAATCACACCTCCATGCCAGATTAGCCTGGCGCTTCCCCTCCAGTTGCATAATTCTGTTGTGTAGTGGCAGAAAATGGCGTCGGTTAAGGATTTTAACGAGTTTTAAGCGTTTCGCTGGACATCACCGTAGGTGAGGTCTAGACACCCGACAAAAAGACTGATTTTACGATCAGAAATATATGGAAAGCGGCCTACGCTTCTCGGTATAATACGTTTGCCGAAACAGTAAGATCCGAGAAGGAGGCCGCTTCTATGAAGTGTAGCAGAGCCGAGGTTCACTGCAAGACTCACAGCCTTCCTCAACTGCGTTTTGAGGATAGCCAACTGACCTCCTTCTCGGGGCTCATCCTCATCCAAGAGCTCTTCTCGCGTCTGGGATTGAAGGAGCGGCTGCGGCGCTGTTTTAACCATCTCACCGTCAGCCCGATCTTCGGCTATCCCGCGCTGGTACTGTGTTTGGTCGTGCACCTCTTGCTCGGATACCGGCAGTTGCGCGATGTGCGTTACTATGCGGATGATCCGCTGGTGAAGCGGATCCTGGGCTTGCGCCGACTGCCCGATGTGGCCACCGTGAGCCGCGGGTTGGCAAGGGCTGACCAAGACAGCGTCACGCACCTGCAGAGGATGCTGTGCGAGCTGGTCATCGCACGGTTGGTGGCACTGAAACTCTCCCGGGTGACGCTCGATTTCGATGGCTCGGTATTGGGCACCTCGCGCTTTGCCGAGGGGACGGCGGTGGGGTTTAACCGCAAGAAAAAGGGCCAGCGCAGTTATTACCCGCTCTTTTGTACCGTGGCTCAAACTGGGCAGGTGCTCGATGTGCTGCATCGCTCGGGCAACGTCCATGACTCCCACGGTGCCCGGGACTTCATCCTCGCCTGTATCGCCACGCTCCGGACCGCCCTCCCTGAGGTCTGCATTGAGGTGCGCATGGACAGTGCGTTTTTCAGCGATGAAATCATCGGGAGCCTCGACGCCCAAGGGGTGGAGTATACGGTGAGCGTCCCCTTCGAGCGCTTCGCTGAACTCAAGCAACGCATCGAAGCGCGCCGCTGGTGGTGGCCGCTCGGGGCGGGGTGCGCCTACTTCGAGGCGCAGTGGAAACCTAAGGCCTGGAACGTTCGCCATCGTTTCCTCTTTATTCGCACGCGGGTAAAACAGCAATTCAAGGATCCCGTGCAACTCGATCTCTTCACTCCGCACCAATTCGGCTATGAGTTTAAGGTTATCCTCAGCAATAAACGCCTCGGTGCCCGCAAGGTGCTCGCCTTCCATAACGGCCGCGGGAGTCAGGAAGGCCTCTTCGCCGAGCTTAAATCCGACAATCAGCTCGATTATGTCCCCACCCGCACCTGGGTCGGCAACCAGATCTACCTGCTCTCGGTGCTCCTCGCCCACAACCTCGGCCGCGAGCTCCAGATGATCGTCCATCCGCCTTCGCGCACAACCCTGGAGAAACGACCCGCCTTGTGGGACTTCGCGCGCCTTGACACCCTCCGGCGTCGCCTTATCCAGCGCGCAGGCCGTTTGATCCGGCCGCAAGGACAGCTCACCCTCAGTATGTCAGCCAATCAAGCCGTTCGGGAGGAACTGTTGCATTACCTGGCGGCTCTGAAAGCTGCGTGAGTTCGCCAACAACCTGTTTTTGCAACGCTAGGGTATAG
>JALZJW010000178.1 GCA_030859565.1 Pseudomonadota bacterium | reverse complement strand
GGCGTCGATCAATCCGGGCACAATCCACTTCCCACCGACATCGAAGACTCTTGCGTCTTTCGGTATTGCGAGCTCTGACTTGTTCCCGACCGCGCGGATATGTTCGTCTTCGATCAACACCGTGGCATCGAGACGAGAGGCTCCACCTGTCCCATCGATTAGGGTCGCTCCCACGAACGCTTGGTATTGCTTCGGGGAGTCGGCCTGCGCGAGCCCGAGCGACATCGAGCACAGCGCCCCGCATAGAAGGATCGTGTTCGTTGTGGCTTTCTCCTTTAGTCCGTCCTACGTATCTAGCTCCGGATAGTGCCGAAAGATGTCGTCTTCGTTGAACGGGATACGCCGCTCGGACGCCAGATAGGCGGTGATGTTCGGGCGCGCCGCGACCTTATCGTGCAGCGCCACCAAGCCGGGATGTTTCGGTTCCAATCTCTTCATTGTCTTTGGGAAGGCGTAACGCAGGCCGGCGATGAGCTGGAAGATGGATAAATCTACGTAGGACAAGTTGCGACCGAGCATATACCCTCTGCCCTTCGGATTGCCGGCGAGCACCTGCTCGAAATAATGAAGGAACTTGGGCGCGCGTTCCGCGGTGAAATGCCCGGCGCGGCGCCGCGCCTCGCGCTTCTGCTGGTGGTAGTACAGGCTGCTTGCGATCGGATGATGCACGTCATGGATCTCCGCTACAAAGTCGGCGATCGTCAGCTGCAGTTGATGCGCCCACAGCCGGCCGGCCTCGGCCTTCGGAACCAGGCCAAGCCGCGGCCCCAGATACAGCAGGATGTTGGCGGTCTGGGCAATCACCCGATCGCCGGCCTTGAGAAACGGCGGCGCGAACGGCAGATGGCCGATCCCAGTGCCCTCAAGAAAGCGCATCATCGCCGGGAGGCCCTTGCCGCGCCCCGAAAGACGCGTCACATCCATGTAATCGGCACCCGCCTCCTCGAGCGCGAGCCGCACGAATTCGCCACGGCCTTGTATGCCGGGCCAGTAGTAGAGCTCATAGCGCATACCAAGGTCCTTCTGCCTTAAGCATTGGTAGCAGTTCCAAGCTGCGGGACTTTCGCTGGGCTGCCTTCCGCGCGCTGGAAAGCCAGCTTGGCGCTCACCGCTGCCCTACCTGGGGTTGCGCGCGCTCGATGATCGCCTCGAAATCGGTCCCTCCCGGTAAAGTTCCAAAGGAGTGCCAATGATCGTCACCGAGGCGGACGGTGCAAAAAGCCTCTGCGACCGCGGCCGGGGCATGTTGCAGCAGTAACGCGCCTTGTAGCGCGAGTGCGAGTCCCTCCACCAGGCGCCGAGCGCGCGTCTCCGCTCGACTGGTATCACGGAGCTCGGTTTCGAGCCGGGTTACAAATCGATCGAATCGATGATGGACTCCCATCGCGGTACCAATTTCCGCGAAGTATATCGAAATAGAATCCGGTTCTTGGTGCATCGCGCGCAGCACATCGAGACACTGAACATTACCGGCACCCTCCCAGAGTGAATTCAGCGGCACGTCGCGATAGAGGCGCGACAACGGGGACTCTTCTACATAGCCGTTGCCGCCGATACATTCGAGCGACTCGGCGACCACGGCGACCGCGCGTTTTGTGATCCAGTATTTGGCCACCGCCGTGGCGATCCGCGTAAACCTCGCCTCCGCTACATTGTTCGCGGATCCATCAAAACCGCGCGCCAGACGCAATACGAGCGCGGTCGACGCTTCGGACTCTAAGCAAAGATCGGCAAGCACGTTCCGCATCAACGGTTGATCGAGTAGGCGCCGCCCGAAAGCGTGACGGTACGCTGCGTGATGGGTGGCTTCGGCGACGGCGCGCCGCATCGTCGCCGCCGATCCGCAGGCACAATCGAGACGGGTATGCCGAACCATGTCCATGATGGTCGCAATTCCACGGCCTTCCTCCCCAAGAAGGCGTGCCCAGGCATGGCGGAGCTCGACTTCCGCCGAGGCATTGGAACGATTCCCGAGCTTATCCTTAAGCCGGATGAGATGGAAAGAATTCCGGCTACCGTCTGGCTTCCAGCGCGGAAGGAGAAAACAGGAAAGACCGCCTTTCGCCTGCGCTAAGACCAGAAACGCGTCCGACATGGGCGCGGAGCAAAACCATTTGTGCCCGATAAGTGCGTACTCGCCGCCCGGGCCGGCAGCGCCAAGCGGCTGTGCGCGGGTGGTGTTGGCCCGTAGATCGCTGCCGCCTTGGCGCTCGGTCATCGCCATGCCAAAGAGGGCGCCGCGCTTCTGCGGTGCCGGCATACAGCGCGGGTCATAGTCGATCGATAAAACCCGAGGCTCCCACTCCGCCGCCAGCTCAGGCTGCGCGCGTAGGGTCGGAATCACGGCAAAGGCCATCGTGATCGGGCAGCTCGAACCCTCGTCGATTTGATGGCGAAGCAGGTTGAGCACGCTGCGGGCCACGTGCGCACCGGGACGGGCGCTGGTCCACGCGAGCGAATGGTTGGCGTGGGCGATGCCGATGCGCAGCAATTCGTGCCAGGCGGGGTGAAACTCTACTTCGTCGATGCGATGTCCGAATCGGTCATGGGTGCGAAGCAGCGGCGGATGGCGGTTGACAAGCTCACCGAGCTGGATCGTCTCGGCCGCACCGAGGAGTGCGCCGTATTCATGCGCTTGCGCCTCTATCCATCCGCCGCCCTCCTGATGCAGCGCCTCGCGAAGCGGTAGGTCGTGTTCAAAGAGGTTATAGTTCGCAAGCGCTGGCGGTTGATTGAATACCTCATCGGGTGCGTGAGCCGAATAATCATCAGGATCCATAGCAGTATCCCCATGCCTTAGGTCAGTCACGTAAGGTGAGATCAGGCGTCCTGTCCCGGGGCGTCACAGCGACCTCAGCAGGTCACTGGTAATGTTGCCGCCCGAAAGGACGCACACGGGGTGGGGCCTGAGACAGCGACCTTGCCTGAGCGCACTGCCGCGAAGCTTGCCGCCCCCGAGGGTTCCACGACCAGCTTCTCCTGCTTTAGGAGCTGGGCGATCGCCTCCACGATCGCGGAGTCTGGCACCAGTACCGTCTCATCGACATACCGCCGCACGGCCGCGAAGGTGAGATCGCCCGCGCGCAGTGGCTTCAACCCGTCGGCGATCGTGTTCGTATCAGGAAGTGTCACCAGCTCTCCAGCTTTAAGCGACTCGTACATCGTGGGTGCGCCCTCGGGTTCCACACCGATCACGCGGGTCGAGGGACGGATCGCCTTCACCGCAGTGGCTATCCCGGAGATGAGTCCCCCACCGCCAATCGGTACGATAACCGTTTCGACCTCTGGCAGATCCTCCAAGATCTCTACTCCCACCGTACCTTGGCCCGCGATCGTCCAGTGATGATCAAATGGCGGAATCACCGTCATGCCGCGCTCCGCCGCAATTTGCTCCGCGCGTAGCTTGATTTTCTCCGAGGAGTCGCCGCCGAAGATGACCTCCGCGCCATACGCTATAGTTTGGGCGACCTTTTCTGCCACCGACTCATTCAGCATGACGATGGTGGCCGGCACACCGAAATGCTTCGCGGCCAGCGCGACGGCCTGAGCGTGGTTCCCGGACGAGTATGCGGTCACACCGCACGCGCGAACCTCCGGCGCAAGTTGGGCTAAATTGTTGTAGGCGCCGCGGATTTTGAACGCGCCACCCCGCTGGAGGTTTTCGCACTTCAAATAGACGTTCGCCGGCCCGAACTTCGCGGGTAAGAGTGGCGTATGGATCGCCACCGCGTGGATCCGCTCGCGGGCCTGCTGGATGTCGGCAAGCGTAATCATCACGCGATTATAGCCGTCCCAGGCGTGCGGTACGACGCGGTGGATCGATGCGCCTGTTGACAGAAACTCAGCGGACCTCCAGCGCCTCATTGGCGCCCGAGACAGAGAGACCGGGCCGTTTGCCGCCGCCGATCATGTAGAGCATGTTCCCCACCGCCGCGGCAGCAAGCCCATGGCGAGGTGTGGGTAAAGGAGGGAGAGAAAGCCAGCGATTTGCAACGGGATCGAAGGCCTCTACCTCACTGAACGTTCCACCCGGTTGCTCGCCCCCTACGACCACAAAAAGATCATCGAAGACCGCCCCCGCCACACCGCCGCGCGCGGTCGGTAGGCGAGGCTCTGTACGCCAGGTTTCCGCGTTCGGATCATAGGCCTCTAATAAGGCGAGGTTTTTAGAGAGCGATTTTTCGCGACCTCCGGCCACATAAAAAAGACGTCGCAGTGCCCCTGCGGTCAGATGGTCGCGCTTGGTTGGTGCCGGAGTCTTCTTGATCCAGCTATCCGCGGCGGGCTCGTAGGCAAAGAGATCGCTGGCAAGCCCCAGCGGGCCGATACCGCCTACCACGAGGATCCGATGACCGAGAACAGCCGCCGCTAGCGCCCCGCGCGCGTCCGGGAGTGGAGCCACCCGCTTCCATGTCGTCTGGGCTTTAAATGCGAACACATCGGCTTTGGGCTCGAACCCTGGACCCGCAAAACCGCCGATGACATAGAGCGTATCCTCGAGCGTGACCGCCGCGGCGTGATGACGGGCCTCCGGCAGATCGGGGCCCCTGTGCCAGCGGTCCGCGGCCGGATCATAGATCTCCACCGTCGCGAGGGTCCTTGCGGAGCCATCGAATCCTCCGATGACATACACTTCGCCGTGAAGCACCGATGCGGTGACTTCGGTGCGGGGCGTGGGCATCTCCGCCTTTTGGGTCCACGCGTACGTTCGTGCGACCCCATGCCTTTCGATCGTCTGGGGCGCGCTGGTCGCGGGTTGCACGCCCATGCCGCGGACATAGAATAGGTAAGCGCCTATGACCGCCACGAGGATTAAAATGACAAGTGCAGTTCTCATCTTGGCTCTGCCATCGCCCCACTGGACATCGCCTCCGCAGACGCCCCATTATAAATACTAAGGAAAATGAATGGCGATGGATTTTCAGGAAGCAGATCGAACACCTGTGTTGTAAGGGCGAATGAGAGCTACCGTCTCACAGCCCCTACAGCACCGTAGGGGTTCTCAAATCGCGTGGCTCGCCGGAGTCGACGGCTGTCGCGCCGGTTGGTTTGCGGTGCTGCAGGGTAGGGGCCAAGCCTCGCCCCGTGTCGTTGAGGTGCGCTTCGCCCTGTGCCGGGGCTTTTCGGAGGTGATGAGTCTACCGGAAAACCCCGCGCCGATCGCGGTGGATATTCCCATCGGCTTGCTCGAGCAAGCCGAGCCGGGCGGACGCTCTTGCGATCGCGCAGCGCGTGCCTTGCTGGGCCGAGGGCGCGCGAGCAGCATATTCACCCCGCCCACGCGGGCGGCGCTTGAAGGCCAGTCCTATCGCGAGGCGATGCGCTTGAATGGCGCGGGAATGAGCAAGCAATCGTTCAACCTCATGGGCAAGATCCGGGAAGTGGACGCGCTCATCGAGCCAGCATTGCAGCAGCGTATCTTCGAGGCGCACCCGGAGCTTGCTTTCCTCACCCTTGCCGGGCGCCCCCTGCGTCACAACAAGAAAACCCCGGCCGGGAGGCGGGAACGCGAAGCGCTACTCGGTCCTCGCTTCGGCGCTGCTTTTATCAAACCGAGCGAAGTGCGGGACTGCTTTCCTCGCTCGCAGGTGGGCGCGGACGATGTGCTCGATGCTTATGCGCTGGCGCTTACCGCTCGCCGCATTCATGCGGGCAGCGCAGTGAGGCTCCCGGAACCGGAGCCCGAGCGCGACTTCAGGGGATTGCGCATGGAAATCTGGTACTGAAATTGACGGAGAGAGAGGATCAACGTCGCCTGCCGCGGGTTTGCGATCAAGGAGATTTTCGATCACAAGCCGCATCCCTGAACCGCTGCGGACGGCGCATTTGATCGCCGGTGATGCGCCATCGCGGGCCGCTTCGGGAGGTCATGGAGCGCCAAGGCTTTGAGCGTTTAGCACCAGAAGGGCGGTATTACGACCTTGGCGGATGGGTGCGATTCGAGTCAATGGGCCTTCCCCTCGAAGAGGTGCCGTGACCGCGCAGGGTCCAGCTCAATGCGCCTCATCGAGGCAACCAGACGGATGGCTCACTCTGAAGCCTGCTTCTTGATCCACCCGCTATTTTAACGCTCCATGTTGCTGTAGGGAGGGACGCTGGCATCACCGAGTCCGGCCTAGAGCATATGCGGC
>JALZJW010000177.1 GCA_030859565.1 Pseudomonadota bacterium | reverse complement strand
GCGACAACGCCCCCTGAGGCTCCGGACGAGCCGGAGGAACAGCCCTTCCTATCGCATCTGGTTGAATTGCGAACGCGGCTCCTGCGTGCGCTCGCCGCGGTGTTGTTGATTTTCCTCTCGCTCTGCTATTTCGCCACTGATCTCTACCACTTGCTGGCGCTTCCGCTGATCCGGCAAATGCCGCAAGGTTCGGCAATGATCGCGACCGAGGTGGCCTCTCCCTTTTTCGCGCCGTTTAAGCTTACCCTCGTGGTCTCCGCTTTCGTGGGGATGCCGTTTGTCTTGCACCAGATCTGGGCGTTCGTGGCGCCGGGTCTCTATCGCCATGAACGGCGGCTGGTCCTGCCGCTCTTAATCTCCAGCTCGGTGCTGTTCTATAGCGGCATCGCGTTCGCCTATTTCGTGGTCTTCCCGGTGATGTTCGCCTTTTTCTCCGCCTCCGCCCCGGAAGGGGTCTTGATCATGACCGACATCGGGCGCTATCTGGACTTTGTCTTGGCCATGTTCTTTGCGTTCGGGGCCGCGTTTCAAGTCCCGCTGGCCACGGTGCTCCTGGTGCATACGGGCTTTGTAACCAAGGAAGATCTGAGGGCAAAGCGCCCCTACATCATCGTCGGCGCCTTCGTGGTAGGGATGGTGCTGACGCCTCCGGATGTCATCTCCCAGACCTTGCTGGCCATACCGCTGTGGTTACTCTATGAGCTCGGCCTGGTCGTGCTGCCCTTATTCAAACGGGGCGAGGCGGCCGCTGAGCCGCGGACGTCAAAAAAGGGTTCGGATGCATAAACAAGCACCCGCCGCCGGCGGTTTAGGAGCTAAGGACGGGCGCCGTGTACACTATGCGCCCGCGCCGAATCCTGGTGGGGACAAGAAATATATATCGCCTGCGGGGTAGTAGTGAATTTAAAGACCAGACACTGCCGTCTATTGATCCTGGGATCCGGGCCGGCCGGTTACTCCGCCGCGATCTACGCCGCGCGCGCCGCGCTCGACCCCGTGATCGTCGCCGGCCTCGAGCCGGGAGGGCAGTTGACGGCCACCACCGACGTCGACAATTGGCCCGGCGATGCGCACGGTCTCCAAGGGCCCGATCTCATGGAGCGCATGCGCAGGCATGCGGCGCGCTTCGGGACCGAGATCATCTTCGACCATATCGTCACGGCGGATCTCGGGCCGCGGCCCTTTAAGCTAGCGGGCGATAGCGCGACCTATACCTGCGATGCGCTCATCATCGCCACCGGCGCCTCCGCCAAGTACCTCGGGTTGGCTTCGGAGCAAGCCTTCCGGGGCCGCGGGGTGTCGGCCTGCGCCACCTGCGACGGATTCTTCTTCAAGGGTCAAGCGGTGGCCGTCGTCGGCGGCGGTAACACCGCCGTCGAAGAAGCGCTATTCCTATCCAACCTGGCTTCCCAGGTTACCGTGATCCATCGCCGGGACCGGTTTCGCGCGGAGAAAATTCTGAGCAAGCGCCTCATGGGAAAGACCGAGAGCGGAAACGTCAGCGTGTTGTGGAACCATACGGTGGAGGAGATCCTCGGGGATGAGGCGGGCGTTAACGGGCTCAGGATCAAGAGCACGCTCGACGTAGGCAGGAAACAGCTAGCGCTGCGCGGCGTCTTCATCGCGATCGGGCATCTGCCCAACACGGCCATGTTCGAGGGACAATTGGAGATGAAAAACGGGTATATTGTCGTCAACGGCGGCAGCCGCGGATCGGCCACAACGACGAGTATTCCCGGTGTCTTTGCCGCCGGGGATGTGGGCGATCCGGTCTATCGTCAGGCGGTAACCTCGGCGGGCTCGGGCTGCATGGCGGCCTTGGACGCCGAGAAGTTTCTGGAGCACCACTCGCGCTAGAGGCACTATGTCATCCTTTGAATTAATACGCGGCCAACGCATCGAGTCCTTGAACATCGAGGCTCAGGAGTACCGGCACGGGATCACCGGCGCCCGGCACTTGCATTTGAGCGCGAACGACAACAACAACGCCTTTATCGTCGGATTTCGTACCCTCCCCCGGGATTCCACCGGCGTGGCTCACATCCTCGAGCACACCGCGCTCTGCGGCAGCCGGCGCTTCCCGGTACGGGACCCTTTTTTCATGATGACGCGGCGTTCGCTCAACACCTTCATGAACGCTTTCACGAGCAGCGATTGGACGGCGTATCCCTTCGCCACCCAGAACAAGAAGGACTTCGACAATCTGCTGCAGGTTTATTTGGACGCGGTATTTTTTCCCAACCTCGATGAGCTCGACTTCGCCCAGGAGGGCCACCGCTTGGAATTCGCGATCGCCGATGATCCGGCGAGCGACTTAGTTTATAAAGGCGTCGTTTACAACGAGATGAAAGGCGCCCTGAGCGCGCCTACCACTCGCCTCTGGTACGCGCTCAGCGCCGCGATCTTCCCGACAACTACTTATCATTACAATAGCGGCGGCGATCCCGAAGCGATCCCGCAGTTGACGTGGCCGCAGTTGCGGGATTTCCACGCGCGTTTTTATCACCCCTCGAACGCTTATTTCTGCACCTACGGTGATTTTGACGTCCGCGGGCATCAGGCGCATTTCCACGAGTGGGCCTTAAAGCATTTTACTGCCCGCAACGTGGCGAATGGGATCCACGACGAGCAGCGCTACGGCGCACCGCGCGCGCTCACGATCCCCTACCCGGTCAATGGCGAGGAATCCACACGGAGCAAGACGCATATCGTGCTCGGCTGGCTGCTCAACAATACCACGGACCTGCAAAAAACAATGGAGACGCAGCTGCTGGCGGGCGTATTGCTCGACCATAGCGCTTCACCCTTACGGCACGCCCTGGAGAGGTGCCCGCTGGCCACGGCGCCCTCGGAGCTTTGCGGGCTCGACGCAGGCAATCGCGAGGCGACGTTCGTGTGCGGGGTCGAGGGTTCGGATCCCGAGCATGCCGAGGCCGTCGAGGAGACGGTGATGAAAGTGATTCAAGAGGTCGCCGAGAAAGGTGTCGAGCGCGAGCTCGCGGCCTCGGTCCTGCATCAGATGGAGCTTTCGCAGCGCGAGATCCGCGGCGGCCGCTATCCGTACGGGTTACAGTTGCTGGCGGCGTCCCTTCCGGCGGCCTTGCATGGAGGGGATGCGATCGCCGCCCTCGCCATCGATCCCATCTTAGAGCACCTGCGGGTGGCGATCGAACGGCCCGGCTTCATTCCTGGTCTGGCCCGTGACTGGCTGAGAGACAATCCGCATCGCGTGCGGGTGGCGATGATCCCGGATACCGCCTTCAATGCGCGCCATGCCGCGCAGCTAAAAAGCCGGCTGGCGGCAACCAAGCAGTCGCTCAGCGTTGCCGAGAAAACCCGGATCGTCGAGCGTGCGGCGGCATTAAAGGACCGCCAGCAGCAAGCGCCCGACGCCGCCCTGCTGCCGAAAGTCGGTGTCGAAGATATTCCCGCCGATTTTAAGGTCCCCGCGAGCGAACGCACGCTCCTCGGCGGTGTTCCGGTCACCTGGTTTCGCCAAGGCACCAACGGCCTCGTGTATGAAGAGATCACGGTGGAACTCCCGGCGCTCGGGCCCGGCGAGATTGGATTGTTGAGCCTATATTGCAACTGCGTGACCGAGCTCGGTTACGGTGATAAGGATTACCTCGCCGCGCAGACCCATCAAGCCGCGATTAGCGGGGGTATTGCCGCGCATTGCGCGCTGCGCGGCGAGATCCGAAACGTGCAGCGGATCCTCGCCTACTATCAGCTTTCATCGAACTGTCTAGCCCGCAACCACGGAGCGCTCGTGCACCTGTTGCACGATGTTTTTTATAAGGCCCGATTCGACGAGCTGGCGCGGCTGCGGGAGCTCATCGCGCAAATCCGGGCCGCGCGTGAATCGGCGGTGACCGACCAGGGTCACGTGCTCGCGATGACCGCGGCCTGCGCAGGATTCGGGCCGGCGGCGGCGCTTTCCCACCGCTGGGACGGCCTCGTAGGGCTGCGCGATCTCAAAGCCTTGGAGCGGGCGATCGAGAACCAGGATAAACTGGAAGAATTCGCAGCCGATCTGAAGCGCATCCATGGGCGCCTCACCCGCGCCGCCCCGCAACTACTCGTCGTGGGCGAGGACCAGCACCTCGCCAGCGTAGGTGCAAACCTCGCATCCCAGTGGGCCGCCTTGCAACCGCGGGTTCACGATGCGAAGCCATTTTCGTTAAGCATCGAGCCGTCCTGCGTGAATGAGGCCTGGATCGCGAACACCGAGGTAAACTTCTGCGCGCGCGCCTATCCCACCATCCCCCCCGACCACGAGGACGCCGCGGCGTTGATCGTGCTCGGCCGCTTCCTGCACAACGGCTATTTGCACCGGGCGATCCGCGAGCAAGGCGGGGCCTACGGTTCCGGCGCCGCCTACGATGGCGATACCGGGGCCTTCAAGTTTTTCTCCTATCGTGACCCGCGGGTCATGGAAACCTTGGAAGCTTTCGATGCCGCACTGGAATGGCTGCACCGCTACGGCCACGGCTACGAGAAACTCGAAGAAGCGATCCTGGGCGTCATCGCTGCGCTCGATCGCCCGAGCTCGCCGGCCGGCGAGGCGATTCGAACCTTTGCCGCCGGGCTTTTCGGACGCTTGCCCGAGTATCGGCGGCGCCTGCGGCAACGGGTTCTCCGAGTCACGGTCGCGGATTTACAACGCGTGGCGCAAACCTATCTCCTCAAGGAGCAGGCGAGCACGGCGATCGTCACCAGCTCCGCGTCATTGGGCTCGTGCGCGGGCTTGAATCTCGAAACCCATGAGCTTTAGGGAATTCGCGCCGGCGCGTCCGCGAATCGCTTCAACGGCATGCGTTGGAACAGCCATGCGCGTATGATACTGTGACCTTTACCGAGTTCGTCACCGGATCGGAATAACAACATAAAGCGCTCAGCGAACCAAGACGGCGTGATGCTGACGACTTGGTTCGCGCTAGCGCCGCCGCAAAATAACTAACCGGAGATCGCGCATGGAACTCTTCTTACTTTTCGCTTTCTTTCTCGCAGGGTTTATTGTGTTCATGACCCTCATGATATTGGATGCTAGAACCTTGATCATTCGGCCCCCGAAGCTTACCGTTGCCGAGGGCAGCGCGGACAGCGACTCCCCTGCCAACAGCGCCACCCACGAGGAAGACACGACCAGCGGGCGGATCAAGGTCTCGGCAAACGTCACCGGGGCCGGGCGAGCGCAAGCGACATCCCTCCTCGGTCACGAATTCGAAACCAAGGCAAAGAAACCGGGGCGTTACTATGTCGTGGGCGTCTACGACTACCGCAGCCGTCTTAACGTGGCCCCAACCGGCGGTCAGGCGAAAATCATGGTTGAGTTACGCATTAACAGTAAGACGAAAACGATCGCTCAAGCGGCGCAAAATTCCGCAGGCAACAAGCTTAACCCTGCTTCCGGGGAATTCGCTTCAATTACGAAAAAGCACTTAATTTCACTCCAGCCCGGACAACAATGTAAAGCATCGTTGGCGGTCACCGCGGTGGCTGAAGGCGCGCAGGGTAATGAAAATGCGAACTGTGTTGCGGAGGCGACGCTAAAGATCAAGGAAATCCAGTTGAGACCGAGCGTCTTCAACTTATTGGTCATCTATTAAAACGCCTATGCCCGGAATAAACATGCCGGGAAGCGTAGCTCTGTCCACTCCGGTCAGCCTTCCGGCAGGGAAAGAACCGACCTTGAGGATCGTACCCATGCCGGCGGATACCAATTACACCGGCGGCATCTTCGGCGGCTGGATCCTCTCGCAGGTCGACATCGCGGGCAGCATCGCCGCCATCCGGCGGGCGCACGGACCGGTCACCACGGTCGCCGTCAACTCCGTGGAATTCCGTGAGCCGGTGTTTGTCGGCGATCTCGTAAGCTGTTACGCGGAGGTCACGCGCGTCGGGCGTACTTCGATTACGGTTCAGGTCGAGGTCTACGCCGAACGCAACCCGGCCCGGCCCGAATGCATCAAAGTGACCCAAGCCGTGCTTACCTACGTGGCCCTGGATGAACACCGCCGCCCGCGCGTGGTGCCTCCCGAAAACATCTAAGAGGTTGTGAATAAATCGTCACGAGCAGCCCCGAGCGCCAGGAGCCGCGGAGCGAGCGACGAGACATATCAACTCGATAGGCGAGGAGCGAGCGAGCACGCGACGC